>NZ_JAWDJJ010000278.1:0-17759 GCF_032465695.1 Actinomyces sp. MRS3W | reverse complement strand
CCGGCACTTGTGACGTGCCGAGACCGGCACTTGTGACGTGCCGAGACCGGCACTTGTGACGTGCCGAGACCGGCACTTGTGACGTGCCGAGACCGGCACTAATGACGTGTCGAGACCGGCACTAATGACGTGTCGAGACCGGCACTAATGGCGTGTGGGCAGCCCTCGGTGTGGTTGTGGTGGTTGGTGCGGGGTGCGTGCCGGTGCTGAGGTGCCTACGTCCATCCGTCGTTGGATTGGTCGTGTCCGCGGCTGTGGCCGGGGGATGGTGCCGTGCGCTGATGCGCTCGACGTCGTCATCGGCCGCGTGCGAGCTTGGTGCCACGCGCACGACTTGGTGGCACAGACACGGTTTTCCGTCATGTACACGAGTTTTGGAGATATGCAGGTATCTAGACAGTGCAGAACTCCAAAACTCGTGCGTCTGGCGCGAACACGTGTTCGTAACACCGGGGTGGGCCCGCACTCATCCTCTTCTTGGCTATCTCTCGGAGCTCAAGCACGAGTTCGAGTCTGAGTCTGAGTCTGCGCTTGGGTCCGCAGGGTCTCCCGGATGGTGGGAGGTGTGGATCATGTGGCGGATGACTCTGGGCCGGAGCCCCGAGATCTACCGGGGCCCAAGCGCCCACGGCCTCCCGAGCTTAGGCAACCCTCAGCCGTTTCGACCGGTCTCGGCATGTCATTAGTGCCGGTTTGGGCACGTCACAAGTGCCGGTTTCGGTGCGTTATTAGTGCCGGTTTCGGTGACGTTGCGTTTCGGGGCAGCGGCCGGAGCCGGGCGCTGCGGTTGTGCAGGTCCCGGCTCCGGCGCTTGACGTTCAGCTCAGCCCTTGCGCTGGAAGCGCTCCTTGAGGCGGGCGACGCGTTCCTCCCAAGCTTCCTTGCGCTCGCGGCGACGCTCCTCGCGCATGACGCGTGAGGCTTCGCGGTGGGCGGCCTCTGTGGCTGCCTGTGCCGCCTCGAGCTCGGTGAGAACCTCCGCCGCGGGACGCCGCACCACCACGCCGCCGAGCGGGGCGACGAGCCCATCCAGAACCTCGGGCGCATACTCCCTGGCCTCGGCGAAAATCGCCGTCGTACCGGCGGGCAGACGCGAGCTGAACTCGCCGATGGCGGTCTCCGCCCGATTGACCCGTTCCACGTCGACGAATCCTCCTGCCAGGGCGCCCGCGCCCCAGCCCAGCAGCATTCCCAACGGGCCTCCCAGAATGCCGACGAGCATGCCAATGAGCCCGCCGGAGAAAGCGCCGTCGCCGATGCGGGCATCCTCGCCCTCAGCCAGATGCAGGTGTCCACTCGGCTCCCGTTCGGCGATGATGGCCGCCGGGACAACAATTCTGTCCGCCTGTGCCGCCTGGCGGATATCGCTGAGCGCCTCGTAGGCCTTACTGGACTCCGCAAAGGTCACGACAACAAAGTTATGCGCGGTCATGGTACTCGACTCCTGCCTGGTTATGGTTGGCGATCCCGCAGAGGATCGGTGACAGGACCAGTAAACCTCTCCCAGCATTTATGCATACAGAGTTTTGCGTTCCCCTCAGTATTCTCCTATACTTTTCCTTGCGAGGCCGCGCATTCAGTTGAGCGTACTCTCACTGTTTTATTAGTGAACGTGCAGGAAACGGACTTGTGGGTTAACAATTCGTGCAGGGATGTGCGGTGACCAGACAGTGGGGCAGCGGAACTCGGTGGGAGGCGCGAGAATGTAGGCATGGACCCGTTGCTGCGCAACTGCCTGCTCGTCATATTGTTTACGCTCATCGGCGCCTTCTTCTCCGCCTCCGAGATGGCGCTTGTGTCGTTGCGCCCGGCCCAGGTCGATGACATGGCCAAGCGCAGCGCGACCGGACGGATCGTCAAGCACCTGACCGCGGACTCCAACCAGTTCCTCTCCGCCGTTCAGGTCGGCGTGACCATCGCCGGGTTTTTCTCCGCATCCTTCGGGGCCGCGCAGATCGCGCCCGCGCTGGAGCCGATGCTGACCTCCGTGGGGCTGAACCGGGCGGCGGCGGCCTCCATCGCCTTCGTCGCCATCACTCTGCTCATCGCCTACCTGTCCATCGTCGTCGGCGAACTCGTCCCCAAGCGCATTGCCATGCAGTCCGCCCAGACCGTCGCCCTACTCGTGGCCCGCCCGATCGCCGCGATCACCGCCATCCTGCGCCCGGTCATCTGGCTGCTGGGGGTATCCACGAACGGACTGCTGCGACTGATGGGGCGCGACCCCGCGGCGCAGATCGAATCCGTGGGGCTAGGGGAACTGCGCACCCTCGTCCAGGCGCAGGAGAGCCTCGGCCCCGCGGAGCGGGCGATGGTGGTGGATCTGCTGTCGGTGGGGGAGCGCACGGTCGCGGAAGTCATGACGCCCCGCACCGAGGTTGAGTTCGTCTCTGCCGACCTGTCGGTGGGCTGCGCCCGCAGCGCCCTCTCCACGCTCACGCACTCGCGCTACCCGGTGCGGCGAGGCCGGGATGACGACGACGTCGTCGGGTACGTCCATCTGCGGGACCTCATCACCCCCGGCGACGACTCCCGCAGCGTCGGGGAGCTGGCCCGCCGCCTCCTTGTGCTCCCCGCGACCGTGCCCGTCCTGTCCGCCCTCACACAGATGCGCGCCGCCCACGCCCATATCGCGCTCGTCGTCGACGAGTACGGCGGGACGGACGGAATCGTCACACTGGAGGACGTCGTCGAGGAATTCACCGGGCAGATCGCCGACGAGTACGACCGCGAGCAGCCCGCAGTGGTGCGCCACGGCGACGGCGTCATGATTGAGGGGCTCATCTCGCGCGCCGACTTCGCCAAGGCGCTCGACCGCACTTTGCCGCCCGGGCCCTTCGACACCCTCGGTGGCTTCCTCATGGCCGAGCTGGGGCGGGTGCCGCAGGTCGACGACGTCGTCGTCTGGGAGGAGCTGCGCCTCAAGGTGGTCTCCATGGACGGCCGGCGGGTGGGGCAGGTCGAAGTCACCATGCCGTGAAGGCCACCGGGGGCGGTGCCGGGTCAGTCGTTGAGCTTCCAGATGGCGCAGGACAGGGCGGTGGCGAAGGCGGTCCAGGCCGCGTACGGCGCCAGAACCACGCCGCGCGCCTTGCTGACCTTGAAGACCCGGCGGGTCAGGTCGGCCGAGCTGGCAGCGAGGACGCCGGCCCAGACGGCGGACAGCGCCGGCTGCTTGGCCCGGAAGAATGCCCAACTCCAGCCGCCGTTGATTGCCAGGTTCGTGGCGGTCGCCGCCAGGAAGCGCTTGGCCTCCCGGTTGCTGCCCGTGAGGCGGCCGGCCTCCCACAGGTCGGCCAGGGTGAGGCCGGTGGTGAGCGCGATATCCGTGTACAGGGTGGTCCAGGCGATGGGGAAGGCCTCGTTGGGCGGATTCCAGTCAGGCTTCTTTAGCCCCGCGTAGTACTTTCCCTTGGGGTCTGAGGCGGCCGTGCCGATTGCGGCGGTCGCCGCCACCAGTGCGGATGTGGTCAGCAGCGCCTTCGCCTTCACATGAGCCATTGGAATTCTCCTCCTGAGGTGAGGGCACCCGGCTATTCGAGTGCCGCCTTGTGGAGCGTATTGACCGCGGATGAGGATGGGCTCGGTGCGGGCGCACAAATGCGCGCAAGGGCACCGACCGTGGCCGGAGGACTGCCTGAGGGCTGGCTGGCGAGGGCGACAATCCCTACGCTGAAGCAAGCAGATGCGGCCTGCCGGGAAGCCGGTTCAATGGGCGGCGGGTGGCCGCACGCGCCAGACCTCGTCGCAGCGGGGCGCGCAGGCGGCCACGAGCCGCGCGTTGGGCACGTCCACGGTGCGCACCCAGTGCCCGGCGTCGGCGGCGCTGCGCCCAAAGTCGCGGTGCCGGGCCACCAGCCGGGTGATGAGTTCCGCCTCGGGCACCTCGAGGAAAACGAGCACATCGATCCGGGTTCGGACCTCTTCCCAGCCGCCGGAGTCCAGCGCCAGGTAATTGCCCTCGGTGACGACCACACCCGGGCCGCGCACCAGCGTGCCCGCGGCGACCGGTTCATGCAGATCCCGCCGGTAGATGGGTGCCAGGACATCCGGGCAGCCCTGTGCGCGCACCCGGTCTAAAGTGACCAGGTAGCCGGCGGTGTCGAAGGTGTCGGGGGCGCCCTTGCGGCCGTGGCGCCCCAACGCATCCAGGACCGCGTTGGACATGTGGAATCCATCCATGGGCACGGCGCCGGCAAGCAGGCCCCGGTCCCGCAGCTGCTCCTCCAGGGATGCGGCGAGCGTCGACTTGCCCGCCCCGGGCGCCCCGGTCAGCCCGACGACGACGCGGCCGCCGTTGCAGGCATTGGCGCCGTTGCCGTCGGAGCGGGTGCGGTGAGTGGCGACGGCGCCTGCATGAGGCAGGCGGTTCTCGCGCGAGCGGTCTTCCAGACGGCCCATGAGCTCAGCGAGCAGTGTCTCGGGGGAGCCAGTGCGGATGATCGGCGAGGCGGGCATGGGGCGATTATCGCGTGGACGGCGCCGCCGGAGCCCGGGCGGTTGCGGTGGGGCGATTGCCGACCGCACGCGTGACGCCCGGCTCGTGCATGGATGAACGAGCCGGGCGTCGGTGTCACGCGCCTCGTCTCAGGGCCGCCGACGGCGTGGGCGTGACCGTCGGGTTAGGCGCGTTTGCGTGCAACCGAGACGGAGACACCCGCGAGCACAAGTGCTGCGGCGATCGCTACCAACGAGGAGGCACTTGCACCGGTCTTGGCGAGTTTGCCGTGCGACGTCGGTGTTGAAGCCGGCCCGGTTGAGGGCTGAGCCGCGGGAGGCGTCGGTGATCCCGGCGTGGCACCGGTGTTGGGTGTGGGCGCCATCGTGGGCTCATTGGTGGGTTCCGGCGTTGGCTCGTCGGTGGGTTCCGGTGTGGGCTCGTCGGTGGGTTCCGGCGTCGGCTCGGGCTCATCCGGGAAGGCGTTGGTGGCCACAATCGTCACCGTCGCAGCCGCATCGACCGGGAAGGTGAGCGAAACCCCGTTCTCGGTGGGTGTCGCCGTCGCCCCCTCCACCTTGTAGGAGACGCTGACCCCCTCGGGCAGATCCTTCTCGACGATTTGGCACGTGGCCGAGGACTTGGTCGTCACCGGCGTGGTGACCTCACCGGCCTGAATCGCCGGCAAATCGATGAAGTCGGCGGACAAGCACTTGTAGGAGAACTGGTAGGTGGCATCCTCTGGCGCCGCGCTTCCGGTGGTGAGCTTCTCGATCGTGAAGGAGGCCCGGTGCCCGGATCCCGACCCGCCACTGTTGGGCAGCTCCACGCGCCCGACGACCGTCGTCGGCTCCCCGTCCTCGGCTACCGAGATCGTGGCGGTGTTGACGAGCTCGTCCAGGTCCGCGACTTCCGGCCCGACGGCGGCATTGAGCTGAATGGCAAGCGACTCGTGGGCGGGCTGGTAGCGCCCGTCGGCCATGGGGCTGAAGACGATGCGAACGCCCCCGCCACTGGTCTCAGTGCAGGACCAGCGGCTGGAGTCGATCTCATGGTCATAGACGACAGCGTTGTGCGGATAGGGAGTCCGGTCGTAAATCGTCGCGCCATCGCAGGTCAGAGTCAGTCCCTCGCCGCCGAGGTCCTCAACAATGAGCGGTTCATACACATCCTGCGTGGTGGTACCGACGTACACGACCCACATGGCGCTGGAGGTGTCGGCGTCGTAAACGCCGGTCTTATCGCTGGCCTGGTCGACGCCGGAAGGCCCCGGCCCCACATAGGTTCCCGGAAGATTGAAGGTCTGACCGCAGGAGTCGAAGCTGAGTGTGTAGCTGGCGCCGGAGGAATCGACCTGACTCTGGTCCCAGCCGAGAGTCACCCAGGCTGTGCCGGTGATGTCGCCGTAGGTGTCGGCGTACTCGGACAGGACGAAGTTGAGTGTTTTCCCGGACCAGGTGGCCGTACCAACCACCGTGCCGTCGGGCGCCGTCAGGTCGAAGGAGCTTGGGCCGCGGTTCTCCAACTCGTCGGGCAGAGTCAGCGTGAAGCTGTCCCCGGCGCTCGCGGAGGCGGGCGCGGTCCAAGTGAGGTCGGCGCGAGCCAGGCCGGAGGCGTCGGATTCATACACGCCGCCGGATACGTGGGTGCCTTCCCGCCAGGTAACGGAGGTGATGGATCCGGCGCAGGTCGCCTGAGCCGCGGAGTCGTCGAGGGCTGCCGCCTGATAGACGGGGGCGACGTCGGTGGGCTCGCCGACGCTGCTGTCGGCGATGGGTGCCGCAGTGTCCGCATGACCGACGTCGGATAGTGCGACAGCGCCCGGAGTCATGGCGGCGAGCGCGAGGACCCCGGCGCAAGCGAGCGAGCGGAGCGCCTTCATCAATTCAATCCCTTCAAGTATTTCGGTGAACTCCGCACTGAAAAATGCGGACGGCTTTCATCGAAACACGAGACAGGCAACTGACTTGTCAGCAGCGGGTGGCGGCAATCTGCCATGACATAGATGCGTCACCCCGAGTGGGTATCGTTGGGTGGGTTCTCGGAGTGTGGCAGCCACCCCAGCCGCACCGCCTGCATTCCCAACTGAAAACGGCTCTGAGCTCCCAGGAGGTGATTCAATTCTGCGACCCGTCGGGCTACCGTCCGTAAGCTCACGCCGAGTTGACGCGCAATGGCCTCATCGGTCATTCCGGAGGCGAGCATCCATACCAGTTCGCGGTTACGCGGCAGCGCCTCATCGAGGGCCGATGACCGCGGTATGGGCACTGCCTGGTCCCACAGGTGCTCGAATAGGGCGCCGAAGGTCTCTACCAGCTCGGGTTCGGTGATGCGGGTGGTGACGACGTCGTCGTGTCCCTGGCGTAGCACCAGGGCAGTCGTGTCGTCGGCGAGGAGTAGTCGGAAGGGAAGACGCTCCACAAAACGCGCCTCTTCGCCTTGGCGGAGCGATGCCGCCACAACCTGGAAATAGCCGGGATCGTGCAGGGAGGTCATCTCGTACAGGGCGCGGTGGCGGATACCTCGACGCAATGACTCCGGCTGCATGCTCGCCTGTTTTCCCAAGGAGGTCAGGTACGGCGCGCGATCCATTCCGCGGAACTCGACGCGGGCGGTGGCGAAGAGTTGGTTGAACATGGCGATAGCGCGTTGCGGGGAACGGGTCGTCTCCACTGCGCGCTGGCCGCCCTGCTCGAGCAGGTCCAGCTCAAGGGCGGCAGCCTCAGCGCGGCGTGCATCCTCTCGGTGCCGCTGTTCCACATCGCGCAGCGCGCGGGCTGCTGAGCGTGGGTTGACGACCCCGTCGGAGATGGCGACGAGCTCCGCGTCAATCAGCTCGGTAAGGGTGGAATCATCGGAATCTGCGGCGTGGAATGCGCCGTCCAGCAGCGATAGGTATAGGGATTCGGCGGCGTCGCTGATACCGAGTCCGGCGAGTAGTCGGCGGGGATTCCCGTCCTCCGAAGTACTCATAAGCGCGATGCTAGCGGCAAGGGCGGGGTGGCACTGGATCTGGTGGACATGTGTGGGCCTCGGGCTACTTGCTATGGCATGGTGCCGGGAGACATTTCACGACCTTGGGGTGCGTTTCAGGACCTTGGGGTGCAATTCACGACCGCACGGGGGTCGTGAAATGTACCCGGGGGTCGTGTTTTGCCGGGCCGTGGCGAGTGCGACCTGGCACGCGGCACAATCAGCGCCATGAATCGTCCCATCCGCGACCTCTCCCGTCCCACAACGCCCTGCTCCGCCGTACAGGAGCGCATGGCCGAGGAGACCGCCGCCCGCGCCGCCGCGGCCGGACCCGCCCCCGCGCTGGCGGAGGACGCCGGCGCCGAGGCGACCGTGCGTGCGGAACTGGCCGACGTCGTCGACTCCCTCGCCGCAGAGCTGGTCGCCCTGTCCCGCGATATCCATGCCCACCCGGAGGTCGGTCACGCCGAGTATCACGCGGTCGCCGCCGTCGCCGAGCTGCTGCGCGCCCATGGAGTCACCCCGCGTGTGGGCGTGTACGGCATGGACACGGCCCTGCGGGCTGAAATCGGCGGCGCATCCCAAGCGTCCGCCGTCGGGTCGGATGCCGTGGGGCCCCATGCCCCCACCATGGCGATCCTGGCCGAGTACGACGCCCTGCCCGGCGTCGGCCACGGCTGCGGGCACAACGTCATGTGCGCCAACTCCGTGGGTGCCTTCCTCGCCCTGGCCGAACTCGAACGCCGTCGCCCCGGCGCCCTGCCCGGCCGCGTCATCCTGCAGACCACCCCGGCCGAAGAGTCGGACACCGCCAAGGAGGTCCTGGCGCTGCGCGGCATGCTCGACGGCGTCGACGCCGCCATCCAGACCCACGCCTACGCCCACGACCTGACCGATCAGACCTGGCTGGGCGTGCGCCGCATGAGCGCCGTCTTCACGGGCGTCCCCTCCCACGCCTCCTCCCAGCCCTTCATGGGGCGCAACGCCCTGGACGCCGCCACCCTGGCGCTGACCGGCCTGGGCCTGCTGCGGCAGCAGATCCTGCCCATGGACCGGGTCCACGCGGTGATCGACGACGGCGGGCAGGTCGCCAATATCATCCCCGAGCGCACCGAGCTCAACCTCATGGTCCGCTCCAAGTACCCCGAGACGCTGAAGGACCTGGTGGGGCGCGTGGAGGACCTGCTGCGCGGGGCGGCGCTCATGACCGGCACGGGCCTGGAGATCATCACCGACACCAACAGCAATGAGATGCCGGTGCGTTCCAACGGGCCGCTGCTGGAGGCCTGGGTGCGCTCCCAGCGGGTGCGCGGCCGCGACCCACTGCCCGCCGGGGTGGTGACGGAGACGATCGCCGCGGGCACCGACTTCGGCAACGTCTCGCTGCGCGTGCCCGGCATCCACCCGCTCATTCGCGTCACCGACCGCGATGACGTCGCCCTGCACACCCGGGAGATGGCCCGGGCCGCCGGGTCGCCCACCGGCGATGCCGCCGCCGTCGACGGCGCCTACGGGCTGGCCGCCGTCGCCCTGGACTGGCTGCACGACGCCGACCTGCGCGAGGCGGTGCGCGCCGACTTCGACGCCGCCGGCGGGGTCGTGGACGTTGCCGGGTTTTGGGAGGAGTAATGCGCTGAGGCGAGGCCGCGGCCCGACTCGGCGCACTGACCGGGACGGGCCGCAACAGCCGCGCCCGCCTATTCGGCCAGCGCCTCGCGCATGACGTCCAGGCCCACGCTGCCCAGGCGCAGGGCGCGGGTGTGGAAGTCCTTCAAGGACTGGCCGCGCCCGAGCGCCTCGTCGCGGGTCGCCTCCCACAGCCGCTGCCCGACGGCGTAGGACGGCGCCTGCCCGGGCCAGCCCAGGTAGCGGTCCAACTCGAAGCGCAGGAACGACTCGGTCATGGCCACGTTGTGGCGCAGGAAGGCCCAGGCCGAGTCGGCGTCCCACACGCCGTCGCCGACCCCGGGCAGTTCGGCCAGCTCCGGGGGCCGCCGTTTGCCCAGGTGCACGCCGATGTCGAGCACGACGCGCGCGGCCCGCAGCCGCTGGGAGTCGAGCACCCCCATGCGGTCGCCGGGGTCGTCCTGGAAGCCGAGGTCCGCCATGAGCTGCTCGGCGTACAGGGCCCAGCCCTCGCCGTGACCGCTGACCCAGCAGGCCAGGCGGCGCCAGGAGTTGAGCTCGTCGCGCACGTAGGTCTGCATGCCCACCTGCAGGTGGTGCCCGGGCACGCCCTCGTGGAAGACGGTGGTGCGCTCCTGCCAGGCGGCGAAGGTGTCCGTCCCTTCCGGCACCGACCACCACATGCGCCCCGGGCGGGAGAAGTCGTCGCTCGGGCCGGTGTAGTAGATGCCGCCGGTGGCCGACGGCGCGATCCGGCACTCCAGGGTGCGCAGCGGCGCCGGGATGTCGAAGTGCGTGCCGTCCAGCGCCGCGATGGCGCTGTCCGCGGTCTCCTGCATCCACGCCTGCAGCGCGGCGGTCCCGTGGATGGTGCGCGTGGGATCGGCGTTGAGCCGCTCCATGGCCTCCTGCACGCTCACCCCGTCGCCGTACAGCTGCGCGGCGATCGCCCGCTGCTCGGCGTCGATGGCCGCCAGGCGCTCGCGCCCCCACTCGTAGGTCTCATCCAGGTCGACGACGGCGCCCAGGAACTCGCGACTGAAGCGGACATAGCGTTCCCGACCCACGCCGTCGACGTCGCTGGCATGCGGCGCAATCTCCTCACCCAGGAAGTCGGCCACGCGGGCATAGGCGGCGCGGGCACGGGCGGATGCCTCGCGCAGGTCGGTCTGCAGCGCTTCGGGCAGGGGCGAGCCGTCGGCCGTGGTGGCGGTGTTGATGAGCGCCGTATAGGAACTGGACGCCTCGTCCGCCTGGTCGCGGGCCTGACCGATGCAGGCCTCCACCTGGCGCCGCGCGGCCACGTCGCCGCGGCTGGCCGCCAGGCGCAGGGAGTCGGCGTACTCCTCCAGCGCTCGCGGCACGTCGCGCAGGCAGGAGGCGAAGTCGGCCCAGTCGGCCTCGGTGGCGGTGGGCAGGTTGTCGAACAGGTCCCGCAGGTTCTGGATGGGGGAGGCGATGTTATCCAACTGGCGCAGCGTCTCGCCGGCCTCGGCCAGTTCTAGGGAGATGCCCAGGCGCTCGCGCATGGCGGCGAGGGTGACGCGGTCGACGGCGTCCGCGGGGGCGACCGTCTCCAGTTCGGTGAGCGTGCTTCGGTTCAGCTCGGTGAGCGCATCAAGGGCGTCCGGGGAATAGCCGTCGAGCTCGCCACGGCGCCCCGGCAGACCAACCGACACGGCGAACTCGGGGGAGAGGTCGGCCAGGCGCTCCACGTAGCGCTCGGCCACGCCGTCGACGGCGGTGGGGTGGCGGGTGGAACCGCCGGACTGGGCGGCGGGGATGTCGGAGGGAGTCTCGGTCATGGACAGAGATTAGGCCACAGTGATGCTGCTGTGGCCTCTCAACAAGTTCACGAGGAAACGGCGTCATCAATTGTGCCAAGACTGCCGTTGTCCACGGTGCACCATGCGCGCGGTACTGCGGGCTGCCGTGCTTACCTGCCCCGACCCGCTGTTGGGCTCGGCGTTCCGGAGGACTACCGTCTTGCGTCTCGCACCGGCTCCTCCCTGAATGCGCCTGCAAGCCGTGCACCGCTGTGACTGGCATTGCGTGTTTTGCTTCGGTGCGATCAGGAATCAGTTTCCTCAAGGATGGTGCCGGCCGCCGGCTCCTCCTTCGTGGAGCCGATGACCGGCAGCCATGCGCGGACGGCCAGGGCCATGCCGATCAGCACGGCGACGGTGATGGCAACTCCGAGGATTCCGGACCCCGTCGCCGAGAAGGCTGCGTATCCGAGCAAGGCCGCGCCCGCGCAAGCCCCCGCATAAGGCAGCTGCGTGGTGACGTGGGTGATGTGGTTGCAGCCCGCGCCGGTACTCGACAGGATCGTCGTATCCGAGATCGGAGAGCAGTGATCGCCCCATACGGCGCCCGCGAGGACCGCGCCGAATGCGGGGATGAGGAACTGCTCGCCGTCCGCGACCGCCCCCATGATCTCCCCGGCGATCGGCAGGAGAATGCCGAAGGAGCCCCAGGAGGTGCCGGTGGCGAAGGCCATGGCGCCGGCGATGAGGAACAGTACGGGGATGAGCCAGCGGGCCGAGACGGCCGTCGACTCGACGAGAGATCCGAGGTAGGCACCCGTACCGAGTTCGGAGATCAGCGAGCCGAGCATCCAGGCGCACAGGAGGATTTCGATGGCGGGGAGCATCGAGCGGGTGCCCTCGACAACGCCCCTGGCGGCGGTCTTCGCTTCAAACAACGGGTCTTCGTGGGTGAAGTGGAAGTAGTAGAAGGCCGCGGTGGCGAGCCCGAGGACGCCGCCGACGTTGAGGGCGAGGGCCACGTCGGTGCTGGCGAGCATGTCGAGAATGGACCATGACCCGGACGCATGGTGGCCGGTCAGGAGGATTCCGCCGACGACGCCGGCGACTAGGACGGCGAAGGGGACGATGAGGGCACGCATCGCCCCCGGTTCGTGGCGCGGCAGCGAATCGGTGAGCTGTCCCGGGATTTGTTCGTCGGGGGAGTACAGGCCGCCTGTGGAGACGGCGCGCCTCTCCTCGCGACGCATCGGACCGAAGTCGATCTCGAAGACGACGGTGATCCACAGCAGGATGAGGACGGCGATGGCGTAGTAGTTCATCCCCGCGGATCGGATGAAGGCGCCGGCATCGGAGACCTGGATGCCGACGCCCGCAACAATCGGTCCCATGATGCCGATGATCGAGGCGCCCCAACTCGAAAAGGGGGCGAGTACGGCGACGGGCGCGGAGGAGGAGTCGATGAGGTAGGCGAGCTTCGCCCGCGACACCCGCTGGCGATCGGAGACCGGACGGGCGACCTGGCCGACGGCGAGGGCGTTGAAGTAGTCGTCGACGAAGATCGCGGTTCCCAGGGCGGCGGCGAGCACCTGGGCGCCGCGCCGGGTGCGGATCCGTGTCATCGCCCATTCGGCGAAGGCCTGGGTGCCGCCGGACATGAGTACGAGGGAGGTGATGACGCCGAGGGTCAGCAGGAAGACCAGGATGAGAATGTAATAGGAGTTCAGCTCCCCCTCGGACCAGAAGATCTGGGAGAAGGCCGCCCAGACTGTGGTCAGGGTGGCGACGACGCCGCCGTCGGCGATCAGAAAAGCAGCGGTGAGAATGCCGACGGCGAGAGACGGGATGACCTTCTTCGTTCCTATGACCAGCAAGATCGCCAGGATTGGCGGCACGAGGGACAGCATCGGGTGAGACTCGATCATCAGGAGATCCAATCGTCGCATGTCGGGGCGGCACCAGGCTAAGGCATCGGCCGGCCGGGCTTGTGCGGCTCCTCGCGCATCCCGGACCGGGCATGAGCCGGCCGCGGAGCATCTCTACGACGCGTTGGGGCTGACCGATGCCCTGCCACTTCTATAACCGCAGCCCGAATACTGGGACCGCCAGTCCGACGACGGTGAGCGTTACCAGTATCACGCTAATGATGTTGAGCCAGATTCCGGTTTTGACCATCGAGCCGAGCTGAATATAACCCGAGCTGTAGGCAACGGCATTGGGTGGGGTGGCCACCGGGAGCATGAAGGCGAGGGTGGAGGCCAGGGCCACGGGGGCCGTGAGCAGTAGGACATTGGCGGGAGTTTGCTCGGTGAGCCCTACTCCAATAGCCACCCCGCCCATGATGGGCAGGAAGGCGGCCGCGGTGGCAGTGTTGGAGGTCAGCTCGGTCAGCAGGATGACCAGCAATGCCACGGCGGCAATCAACATGACCGGAGGCAGGACGTTCAGCCCCTTTGCCTGTTCGCCGATCCAGGTCGACAAGCCCAGTTGAGAGAACATGTGCGATAAAGACAGCCCGCCACCGAACAGCAGAAGCACGTCCCAGGGCAGCTGTTTGGCGGTGTTCCAGTCCAACAGGCGGGTGCCATGGGCGCGGTCGCTTGGCAGGAGGAACAGGAGCGCTGCGCTGCTCATGGCAATCTGGGCGTCGGAGATGTTAAGGGCGGATCCGGTGCGTTCCAACAGGAGCGGGACGAGCACCCAACTGGCTGCCGTGATGACGAAGACGATGCCCACGCGAACCTCGGCTTTGCTCATGGGGCCCAGCTCGCGCCACTCGTCCTCGATTGCTGCCCGTCCTCCCGGAATGTCGTCAATTTCCGGGCGGAACAGCACGTAAACCAACAGCCACCAGGCAACGCCCATGAGCACGATGGCGAGAGGTACTCCGATGAGCATCCATTTCCCAAAGCCGATTTGAATACCGTGTGTCTCCGACAGGTAGGCCACGAGAAGGGCATTGGGTGGCGTGCCAATTATTGTCCCGACCGAACCGATGGAAGCGGCATAGGCGATGGCGAGCATAAGCGCTGTTGAAAGGCGCTTTATTTTCTTCTCGCCGCCGAGCAACGATGACACCAGCCCCAGCACGGAGGTTCCGATCGGTAGCATGAGGACGGCTGTGGCGGTATTGGATACCCACATGGACAGGAAGCCTGTGGCAATCATGAATCCCAGGATGAGCAGGCGCGGCCGCGTGCCCACCCGCAGCACCACCCATAGAGCGATGCGCCGGTGGAGGTTCCACCGCTGCATCGCCAGCGCCAGCATGAACCCGCCCATGAACAAGAAGATGGTGTCGGAGGCGTAGGGCGCCGCCGCTTCTTTGAACTCGGCGACCTGAAACGCCGGGAAGATGACCAAAGGAAGCAGGGCGGTGGCCGCCAGGGGGATCGCCTCGGTCATCCACCACAACCCGAGCAGGACGGCGGCAGCCGCGACGGTGCGTAGGCCGGTGTCGGTGAACGCGGCCTCATCGCCGGCGGCTATGGCGGCCGCGTTGACCTGATCGACGGCGTGGGCGGGGAAGAGTGCGAACGTCAGGGCCGCCAGCGTCAGGCCCAGGATGATTCCGATGGTCTGACGTCGTCGTACCGCGAGTGAGAGACGCTGCCGTGAAGAGAGAGCTTGTGACGATGACTCGTGGGTGGAAGGAGAACTCATCCCGCTGCACCTCCTCGTGCCCAACGGATGAGTCTCACAATTCTACCGTGAGGCAGCGAGCCCGGATAGGCCCGATAGCGCCTGCGACTGGTTCTCGTGGAAAACGAGACGGGGCGCCGCGGCAGTGGGGCGATACACAGTGACAGCTGCAGGCTCTGAGCGTTCCCTGCGGCGCCGTCGTCGGTAGCATGAATGACCCCAGCCGAGCACTACCCGGGAGGATCCCATGCCTGAGCCCATCAAGCTCATCGACCGCGTCCAGGCCATCAACTGGAACCGCCTCGTCGACGACAAGGACCTGGAGGTCTGGGATCGGCTCACCGGCAACTTCTGGCTCCCGGAGAAGGTGCCGCTGTCCAACGACGTCCAGTCGTGGGCCACCCTCAACGAGGCCGAGAAGAACATGACCACGCGCGTGTTCACCGGGCTCACCCTGCTGGACACCATCCAGGGCACCGTCGGCGCCGTCTCCCTCATCCCCGATGCCCGCACGCCGCACGAGGAGGCGGTCTACACCAACATCGCCTTCATGGAGTCGGTGCATGCCCGCTCCTACTCCTCGATCTTCTCCACCCTCATTTCCACCGCCGAGATCGATGAGGCCTTCCGCTGGAGTGAGGAGAACGAGAACCTGCAGCGCAAGGCCCGCATCATCCTGGACTATTACCGCGGTGACGACCCCGAGAAGCGCAAGGTCGCCTCCACCATGCTGGAATCCTTCCTGTTCTACTCCGGCTTCTACGCCCCCATGTACTGGTCGGCCCACGCCAAGCTCACCAACACCGCCGACCTCATCCGCCTCATCATCCGCGACGAGGCCGTGCACGGCTACTACATCGGGTACAAGTACCAGCTGGCCGTGCGCGAGTCCTCCCCGGAACGCCAGGCGGAGCTCAAGGACTACACCTTCGAGCTGCTCATGGAGCTGTACGAGAACGAGGAGCAGTACACCGAGGACCTCTACGACGAGCTGGGGCTGACCGCGGACGTCAAGAAGTTCCTGCGGTACAACGCCAACAAGGCGCTCATGAACCTCGGCTACGAGGCGCTCTTCCCGGCCGACACCACGGACGTCAACCCGGCGATCCTGGCATCGCTGTCCCCCAATGCGGATGAGAACCACGACTTCTTCTCCGGTTCCGGCTCCTCCTACGTCATCGGTACCGCCGAGGCCACCCAGGACGAGGACTGGGATTTCTGAGCCGACATTGAACTGACGGTTCGTACGTTCGGCTGACGGTTCGTACTTTCAGCCGACGGTTCGGCAGCTAGGGTGCCGAACCGTCGAAGGAAGTGCCGAAGCGTTGCTGCGAAGTGCCGAACCGTCAAGGGAAGTGCCGAACCGTCAGGGAGACGGTGTCAGTGGCCCGATGGCGGAGGGCGCGGGCGGGCAACCGGCCGCCGGCTGACGCACCGCAAAAGGGCACCCGGCGTGCGCCGAACCTATCGGCCTTGTCGGCGGGTGAACGCTAGCGGCGTAGCTTCACGGCACACACCCCGCTGCACGTGGCCGCGAGCAGCATGAATGGCAGCCCAGCACCTGCGGTGGCATTGATGGCGTTGCTGAGCGCCGCATGGCATGCGATCAGTGTGAGTACGGCGAGTGCGGTCAGTAGAGCCATTCCGACATCCGCGCGTTCATTGTCGGCGCCGACCCGGACCAGGGCGCACAACCACAAGCTGATCGTCAGCAGGACTCCCACAGTCGCATACATTCTTGACGGTCCCAGGCGTTCTGGAACAGCTAGGAGTAGCCTCGCCAAGCTCAGGATCTCCATGTCGCTGAAGTAGCTGCTCTTGAACCAGATGTACCACGGGCTGATTGCGGATCCGACCATGCAGGCCAGACCGGCAGACAACAGCGCGACGCGGAGAGCCTGGTGCAGGTGCCCGACTGAGACGGGACCTGCGTGGGATTCGCCGATGGGTCTGTCTGTCACGGCAGAAGGTTACAGGACGGTGACGAAACTGATCGCTTCATAGGCGGCTGGCTGCAATTCGCCAGCCGTCCTTGACCGGTCTCGGCACGTCATTTGTGCCGGTTTCGGCACGTTACTTGTGCCGGTCTCGGCGAAGAGGTACGGGCGGGCCGACGGTGCTGAGCCGGCTACTCGCCCTGCTCGGGCAGGACCCAGGCGCGGGAGGCGGCGAAGCCGACGCGCACGGCGTCGCCTTCGGCGTGCACCGTACTCACGTCCGGGTCGGACTCCACACACACGATGGTGCCGACGGCCGTCTCCACCTCGTACTCCACGTGATCGCCGTAGAAGACGGCCGACAGCACGCGGCCCCGGTCGCCCACGAGCTCGCTCGTGCCGGAGGGCGCTTCCTCCAGCGGCTCCAGCTGCACCGACTCCGGACGCACGACCACGGTGACGTCATCGCCGTCGCGCACTCCTTCGTGGCAGGGGGCTTCCACGGCGCGTCCCAGCACCTGCACCCCGCAGTGCCCTGCGGCGACGTCCCGCGCCGTCGCCTGGAGGAAGTTGGCTCGGCCGATGAAGTCCGCCACGAACACCGACGCCGGCCGCCGGTAGATCTCCTCCGGGGTGGCCACCTGCTCGATGCGGCCCGCGTTCATGACCACGATCCGGTCGGACATGGTCATGGCCTCGGATTGATCGTGGGTGACGTAGATGGAGGTGATGCCCATGCGCCGCTGCAGGCGGCGGATTTCCAGGCGCATGCGCACGCGCAGCTTGGCATCCAGGTTGGACAGCGGCTCGTCGAAGAGGAGCACCTTGGGCTGCACCACCATGGCGCGCGCCAGTGCCACCCGCTGCTGCTGTCCGCCGGAGAGCTCGTTGGGGGCACGATCCGCCAGCGACATGAGGTTCATGGAGGTCAGTGCCACGTCCACCTGCTCGCGCATCTCCGCCTCGGGCACGCGCCGCAGCTTGAGGCCGTAGCCGACGTTGTCGCGCACGGACAGGTGCGGGAACAGGGCGTAGGACTGGAACACCATGGACATGGGGCGGCGGTTGGGCGGCAGGGACACCATGTTCTGCCCGTCGAGGATCACCTGGCCCGCGGTGGTGTCCTCGAACCCGGCGATCATGCGCAGCGTGGTGGTCTTGCCGCAGCCGGAGGGCCCCAGGAAGGTGATGAACTCGCCGGGGGCGACGTCCAGGCTCACCCCGTGTACGGCGTACACGTCCTTGCCGCGGTTGGAAAAGACTTTGACGACGTCGCGCAGCTCGAGGTGCCCGGTGGGTTCGGTTGCGGAGTGGTCGGCTGCCAGGGTGGGGGCGGAAGTGGTCATAGGAGCCTCCTTGGCTCGGGCGTCCCGCCTG
>NZ_JAWDJJ010000277.1:0-7259 GCF_032465695.1 Actinomyces sp. MRS3W | reverse complement strand
AGCGGAGGGCGAGCGCATCGAGGTCGATCTCGGCCCACTCCACCGATGCTCCCGCCGACCCCGCCGTATCCGGCATGGCCCCCACGGCAGTCGGAGGCTTCACGGTTCCGTTCGTCTCCTTCGTTGCCGCATGCATTGCGCCGTTCGCCAATCCGTCCTCGACGGAGCGAGCCGACGCCGGGGCGGGCGCGATGGTAGTCCCTGTACGGCGATTCGTCCGTACGGCTCCAGCACGCTCGAGCTCCCGATAGGCGCGAGCCACGGTGCCCGGGGCGATCTGCAGGTCTGCGGCCAGACGGCGCACGGCGGGCAGCCTCGTCCCGGGGGGCAGGGCCCCGGAGGCGATCTGCTCGGTCAACTGCGCGCGCACCTGCTCGAAGGGCGGCACCGACGAGCTCGGGTCGATAGTCAGCATGACCGCTCCTGAGCCGTCTGCCCGCACGCACCGGAATCACCGGCGTGCAAGGCGGCGGCATCGTTCTCATACTCCGAACGGGACTCGACAACGCCGCTGTCATCGTTGAGGTCATCACTGAAGTCATGCCCCACCCACAGGGAGGCGGAGGCATTGCGAACCCGGCGCCCATAGCACCACGGCACCGCAACGAGCGCCCAACACAGCACTCCGCAGGCGAAGGCGGCCATCCCAAGCACCGCAGTGAGGGTCATTCCGCGCTCACGAACCTCGGGCGCGATGAGCCACGTGGCCGAGGTCCCCAGGAGAAACAGGCTCAGCACCATGGACAACCCCACCGCGAGCCCGAGCAGACGCCGCACGGCCAGGGAGCGCAGCGCATCATCCCAGGCCAATTCCAGGGGCACGCGGGCGCGTTGAGGACGGTCCGCCAGGACCATGGCCCCGTGGATGAGCGCGCTCACGGCGCCAGCCCCCACCAGCACGCCGCCGATGACGACGAGGGGAATGAGAACCCCGCCTCGCGGACGCAGGGGCGTGGCCGCCCACACGCCTAACGCTCCCATGCCGGCGAGCACGACGGCCGGAATCGCTGCCAGAGCGGCGATCCTCTCCGGTCGCGGCGCATAACTCCTCCATGACACCGCCAGAGAGCGGGCCACCCGCGGAGCGGTCAGGTCCAAGGACTGTGACCGGCGGGTGACGCCGACGACGGATCCCAGGGCGTAGGCGGCGGCGGTGAGCGCCACCAGCACGCTGGGAACCATATGCTCTGCATCGGCGGCGGTCAGACCGAGGCCGAGCGCCACCGCTACGGCGAGGCCGCCCCATCCCCACGCCAGTGCGGTACGTTCGCGCCTGACCAGGCGCTCGCTGACGGCTTGACGAAGCGCAGGGGACACGGGCAGTCCCTGAGCGCCGATGAATGCCCCGACGACCTCCGGCTCGGTGTTGCCTCTCCGCGTTCCCCATCGAAGCGTCGACTGTGAGTCGAGCAGTATGACAACGATGATGGTCCACAGGACGATGATGTTCATGAACTACCTCCACAGCCGGTGTATCAACACACTCAGTGTATCAATACATCGGGAGTCGTCACGCGCCCCGGCCCCCGTTCAGGCGCCGACGCGCAGCCGCGGCATGCCGATGGACACCGGTGCGGCGTCGGACTCGGGCCGGGCATGGGCCTCGCGGCGGCGCCGCTCCCAGGCATCCCCGGCGCGGGTGCGGCGCACCTCGAACAGGGCCGGGCCGTCATCCATCCAGATGCGGTCCCCAGCGCTCCGGCCCGTGTCACCGGCAAGCGCCTCGCCGGCCGCGGCGCCGCAGCGGGAGGAATCGGCGATGAGGTTGTGCGGGGCGCCGTGGGTGACGCGCACGGTGAGCATGTCCCCGGGGCGCGGGGCGCCGGCAGCGTAGTCGTCCGCCGCCAGCCCGAGCGGTAGGGCCGCATGGACCAGGCGGTTGTCGTCGGCGCGCCCGGAGATGCGCGCCGTCGCCCGGTCGCGGCGCCCCTCCCCCTCGGCGACGAGGATCTCCACAACCCGCCCCTCCTGGCGCTCGTTCTCCTCCTGAGTGATACGCCGCACCAGCTCATCCAGCCGGGCGTAGCGCTCCTTGACCACCTCGGGCGGCACCTGGTCGGGCATACCCGCGGCCGGGGTGCCCGGGCGCGGGGAGAACTCGAAGGTGAAGGCGGAGGCGAAGCGGGCCTGCTCGACGACGTCGAGGGTGGCCTGGAAGTCTTCCTCCGTCTCCCCGGGGAAGCCGACGATGAGGTCGGTGGTGATGGCCGCCTCCGGCATCCGCTCGCGCACGCGCTCAAGGATGTTCAAGAACCGCTTGGTGCGGTAGGAGCGGCGCATGGCGCGCAGGATCCGATCGGAGCCGGACTGCAAAGGCATGTGCAGGCTCGGCATGACCGCGGGAGTGTCGGCCATGGCGTCGATGACGTCGTCGGTGAAAGCGGCCGGGTGGGGGCTGGTGAAGCGCACCCGCTCGATGCCCTCGACGGCGCCAGCGGCGCGCAGCAGCCCGGCGAAGGCGCCGCGCTCACCGAAGCCGACGCCGTAGGAGTTGACGTTCTGCCCCAGCAGCGTCACCTCAATGGCGCCTTCGGAGGCCACGGCGGCGACTTCCGCCAGCACCTCGCCGGGGCGCCGGTCGCGCTGCTTGCCGCGCAGGGAGGGCACGATGCAGAAGGTGCAGGTGTTGTTGCAGCCCACGGCGATGGACACCCAGGCGGCGTAGGCGGACTCGCGCCGAGTGGGCAGGGTGGAGGGGAAGACCTTGAGGGACTCCTCGATCTCAACCGCGGCCTCGGCGTTGTGGCGGGAGCGTTCCAGCAGGGCGGGCAGGACGTCGAGGTTGTGGGTGCCGAAGACGACGTCAACCCACGGCGCGCGCTCCACAATCCCCTGGCCCATCTGCTGGGCGAGGCAGCCGGCGACGGCGATTTGCATGCCGGGCCGCTCCCGCTTGACGGCGGCGAGCTGACCGAGGTTGCCGAACAGGCGGGTGGCGGCGTTCTCGCGCACGGAGCAGGTGTTGATAATGACGACGTCGGCGCCGCCGTCGCCGGCATCGGTGGCGCGTGCGAGCGCTTCGGGGACCTCCTCGGCGCGGCGGTAGCCGGCCTGTTCCAGCAGGCCTGCCATGTGCTCGGAGTCGTGCACGTTCATCTGGCAGCCGAGCGTGCGCACGTGATAGGTGCGCGCCGCGGGGCCGCCGGTTGCGGACGCGATGGGCGTCGGGGTGGTAGTCATCGCCGGAAGTCTAGGCCCGGTGGCTACCGCCGGGATGCACAGCCAGGCAGGGTGGTGCGGGCGCGCGAGCCCGTCGGCGGTCGGCAGACGGGCTCCGCCACTGGTGCGGGTTCAGGCCGGCGTCTGGGCCTGCCGACGCCGCTGCGCCAGGCGGGCATCATTCTGGGTGGCTTGGGCGAAGGCGGCGCCCGGCGCGGCCACCGACCCGAAGCTCGCCAGATCGCGTCGGAAGACGACGGCGGCCAGCCAGTCCATCATGATGCGCACCTTCCGGTTGAGGGTGGGCATGGCATAGACGTGGTAGCCGCGGTGCGCCGTCCAGGCCAGGAAACCGCGCAGGTTGTGCCCCATGATCCGCGCCACTCCCTTGCCAATTCCCAGGGAGGCAACGGTGCCGAGGTTCTCGTGCCGGTAGACGGCCAACTCGGGCTGCTCGTCGGGGCCGGCGGCGAGCGTGGCCGCCAGGTTGGCGGCCAGCACCTTCGCCTGGCGGACGGCGTGCTGAGCGGTGGGAGCGCAGGTAGCGTCCGGGTCCTCACTGGTCAGGTCCGGGACCGCGGCGCAGTCGCCGGCCGCCCAGGCACCGTCGACGACGACGCCGTCGCGAGCCACCTGGAGCGTGGGCAGGGTGGTGACGCGGCCGCGCCCCTCAATGGGCAGGTCGGAGTCGGCCAGCACCGGGGCGGCCTTGACGCCGGCGGTCCACACGATGGTGTCGGCGTCGAACTCGGTGCCGTCGGACAGAACCACGTGCCCGTCCACGCAGGAGTTGAGGAAGGTGGACAGCCGCACGTCGATGTCGCGCTCAACCAGCTGCTGCAGGCCGTATCCGGACAGCTCCTCGGTCAGCTCGGGCAGGATGCGGCGGGTGCCCTCCACCAGGACGAAGTGGACGTCGCTCTGCTCGATGCTGGGGATCTTGGCGACGGCGGCGCGCGCCATGTCCTCCAGCTCGGCGATCGCCTCGACGCCGGCGAAGCCTCCCCCGACGAAGACGAAGGTGAGCAGACGCCGACGCCGGCTGTGGTCCCAGGTGGAGGCCGCTTCCTCAATGCGGGAGAGCACCCGGTTGCGCAGGGCGAGTGCCTCCTCGACCTGTTTGAAGCCGAGGGCCTGGTCGGCCAGACCAGGGATGGGCAGGGTGCGGGCTTCGGCGCCCAGGGCGAGCACGAGGTGGTCGTAGCTGAGGGAATAGGGCTCGGGGGTCTCCCGGGTGGACTCCGGGACTGGGGGTGTGATGGTGACGGTGCGGTGGGCGTGGTCGATGGCGGTAACCGATCCGGTGAGGATGGTGATGCCGTCCAGGCCGCGACGGTGGGAGGCGACGACGTGGCGCGGCTGGATGGAGCCGGCTGCCACCTCCGGCAGGAAGGGCTGGTAGGTCATGTACGGGCGCGGGTCGACGACGGCGATCTCGACCTCGTCCGTATTGAGTCGGCTGCGCAGTGCACGGGCGGCGCAGAAGCCGACGTATCCGCCGCCGGCGATGATGACACGGGGCGGCCGGTGGCGGCCCGCAGCCGCGGCGACCGGAGCGACGTGTCGGCGCGTTGGGTGGGTAGTCAAGGCAAGCGCCGCGCCGGCAGCAGCAAGCCCGGCGGCGGTCAGGGCAATGGCGACGGGACGTCTCATGACCCAAATGTAAGGTTCGCCTTACACAACACGGAAGCGGCGTTCATGCCGCCGTCCATGATTCGCCTCACACGTGCTGCCCGGCGCCATCGAGACTGACACAGGTGGCGGGGGCGGTTTCTGTCGGCGGCCTCGCCCCGGCGTCCTGGCGGGCATCTCCTGGCTGCCGACCAGAACGTCCCTGATATACATTGCCTTTTGTCCTATCCCTCACCCCCAGGACTTTGAATCATGCACCGTCGTCGCTATCTCATGCGCAGGACCGCGCTACTTACAGCCGTCGCTCTGGCCGCCTGCGCCGCTTGTTCCGCCACCCCCGCAGGCGATGCCGCCAGCTCGGCGCCCGCGTCCGCAGCACCGAGCCGTTCCCTCTACGGCACCAATACGCCGCTGGCCGCAAACCCGAACTTTGAGGAGTCGGGCCTCACGGCAACGACTCTGAGTATCAAGGCCGAAGCGGACGCCGTCGTCACGGACGATCTCGGCATCACCTACGTCGAGCCGCGCACGGACAACTCCGCGGATCTCAAGGTTCACCGCGCGTCGTGGGATGGGTCCGAAGTCTGGTCGGCCACCGTGCCGGTTCCCGACGACGCGCAGGACATGAGCGTACGACTCAGTCAAGACCCGGCGATCGGCGTCGTCTCGGTGTGGCTGCGCGGCCCGAACGAGACCGACGCCGATGGCGCCCTGATTTTGCAGAACACCGATGCCATGGCCGGCGAGGTCACCTGGCTCGATGTGTCCACGGGCGAGGCGGTCTCGGAGGACCTCTTGACCATCGCCCTCCAGTTCGAGGGAACAGCCGTGCGCACCAATGAGGACTTTGCGGGCGCAATCGTCATGGAGAGCGACTCGGTGACCTCGGCGGTGGTGCACGTGGACGCCGATCTCACGCCGACCGGCACCGGCTGGGGCGACCTGGTTTCCTCCGACGCCGATCTGTCATTGAGCAATGTGAGTCAGTGGCAGGGGATGCCTCTGTTCACGCTGACCGACAAGGCAAGCGGAGCCAACACCGTACAGCTGGGGACCACGGAGCTGCTCACCACCGACGATGAGTACGCCTCGTTCATCCTCGGATCGACGCACTTGGCGCTGCGAGAATCGGGAAACCTGTGGCTGGTCGACTCCACAGGAACCGCCACCAAGATCGATACCGCGGCTTGCGAGCTCGGTAACAACGCTCAGTACCCGACGATCTCGCAGACTGCGCTGTACGCCGGACTGGCGCGTGTCACCCTTGAGGACCAATCGGTGGAGTGCTTGGCCGATCTCTCCCCCACCCAGGATGCGAAGATCACTGGGGAGTTCTCCGACGGCAGCGTATTGCTCACCTCAGCTCTTTCCAATGCGGATGTGCGCGGCACGTGGCTGATTCCGGCGGATCGCTCCCAGGCGGTGGAACTGGACAGCCTCGGACCCGTCGAGGTGTACTCGGACCACATCGTCAACATCATGAATGGCTCCGATACCACCAACGTTGACGTTTACGACTACCGCGACCTGCTGTTGCCGTAGGAGTGAGCCGCGCCGCCAGCGCGGCAGCTTCCCCACCCGGGGCCAAGGCGGCCGAGGGGCCTAACTGTTCTTCCCATGGAGGTTGTGTGCGGCGTGGTGTGAGGGGGTAGGTGAGGACCTCCGGTATCGATGTGGGTTACCACGCTCACTCGATCCACGGAGGTCCTCGTGTCATACGTTACTCATGCTCGTGCTGCTCTGAGTGTTGAAGGGCGGCTCAAGATCGCCAGCCTGGTCATCGACCAGGGATGGGCCCAGGCCCGCGTCGCGGAACGGTTCCAGGTCAGCCGGGGCACGGTCTCCAAATGGGTGGCCCGCTATCGTGCCGGTGGCCGCGCGGCGATGCAGGACCGGTCCTGCCGCCCGATCAACTCACCGAACCGCACCCCCCAGCGCACCGAGAGGCGCATCATCGGCCTGCGAGTCACTCGCCGCTGGGGCGCCCACCGGATCGCCTACCACCTCCACCTGCCCCAATCCACGGTCTCCAAAGTGCTGCACCGCTACCGGGTACCGCTGCTGGGGCACATCGACAAGACCACCGGTGCGCGCGTGCGCAAGCCCCGGCCGGTGCGCTACGAGCGGCACGCCCCCGGCGAGCTGGTGCACGTTGATATCAAGAAGCTCGGCCGTATCCCCGACGGCGGTGGCTGGCGCACTCTGGGGCGCGCCGCGGGCGGCAAGCATCGCTCGTCGATGGGGTACTCCTACCTGCACTCAGCGATCGATGACCACTCTCGCCTGGTCTACTCCGAGATCCTGCCTGATGAGCGCAAGGACACCGCTGCCGGGTTCTGGCATCGAGCCCGAGCCTTCTACGCCTCCTTGGGGATCACCGTGCAACGAGTGATGACCGACAACGGCTCGTGCTACCGCTCCGAAGCCTTCAACACCGCTTTGGGCAAGAGCGTGAAGCACAAGTACAC
>NZ_JAWDJJ010000276.1:0-5877 GCF_032465695.1 Actinomyces sp. MRS3W | reverse complement strand
GTCATGATGTCGGCAGGGGTGTGCTCCGACAGCGGCCGACGCACGGTGGCAAGCACTCCCAGGCGCAGGTCGGTGAGAACCGCCGTGAGCAGATTTGTCGATAGCGCGACACCCACAATGGATTCGGCGTCGGCACGCACCTCCAATGGCGACTGAGGCCTGCCGGTGTCGGCGACCTGTTGAGTGTGTGTGGTGAGCAGGCCCGCTTCCACCAGCGGCGTCGTCAGCCGAGTGATGGAGCCGGGGGAGATGCCCACGAGGCGCATGATCTCGGGGCGCGGCAGTCTCCCGTAGCGCAGCAGGGCAAGCACGATCTCGCGCTGCGTATCGCTGAGATCGGCCCAGGGCGAGTTGGACGATTCACGCCCGGACGCGGCGGTTGAGGCGGCCATGACCCCATCATGCCCGATATGCGGGGCTGGTGACCGGGGCTGGGCCCTCGCGTCGAGCAGAGGGGCGCGGCGGCTTCGTCGTCGCTGGGGCGAGGTCCTGAGCGGCTGGCTGAGGCTTAGTCGGCCCTCAGCAACTTCGCACGGTTTCGGCATGTTATTAGTGCCGGTTTCGGTGACGGGGGTGGCGGGCGGATGCGCGGGGTGCAGGGTTGCGCACGAGTTTCTTCTGACGCAGAATAATCTGCGCGGCCGACCTGCGGTCGCACTCCCATCCCCTCACCTCAGCAAGGAAGCACGGAGGTTCCTCATGAGAGCACTGAGCAGGCGCTCCTTCCTCGCCGGCACGGCGACGGCGGCAGCGCTCGCGGCCACGGGCCAAACGCTCGCGGGCTGCTCGTCCGGAGACGGCAAGGTCCATCTCGAGCTGTTCCAGTTCAAGAGCGAGGCCATCACTCTCTTCGACCAGATCTGCGCAGACTTCAACGCCGCCAATCCCGATATCGTCGTCACCCAGAACTTCCAGGCCGACAACATCACCTCGCTGCGGGCCCGACTGGTTAAGGGCGACACCCCCGACCTCATCACCATCAACGGCGACTACAACTACGGTGCGCTGGCCGACACCGGCATCTTCTACGACTTCAGCACCACTGACCTGCTCGACGGCGTCAACCCCTCCATCGCCTCCATTCTCGACACGCTTGGCACCGGCGGCGAGGGGCAGACCAACGGCGTCGCCTTCGCCGACAACGGCTCGGGCATCATCTACAACAAGGACATCTTCGAGTCCGCCGGCCTCGAGCCGCCCACCACCTGGGATGAGCTCATCGCGATCTGCGACGAACTGACCGCCCAGGGCATCGACCCCTTCTACTGGGCGATTAAGGACAACTGGACCGGCGCTCCCGCCTTCTCCTCCCTGTCCGGCTCCTTCCTCACCGACGGCGTGGCGGCGTGGTACGACCTGCGACGCGACCTGGACTCGGGCACCTCCTTCGCCGAACTGACCCCCGTCTTCGAGAAGATGTATCAGGCGGTCCAGTACGGCAACGCGGACAAGGCCGCCCTCGGCTACAACGACGGCAACCAGGGCTTTGCGCAGGGGAAGGCCGCCATGTACTGGCACGGCACCTACGCCATCCCGGCCATTCGCTCCTACAACCCGGACATCAACCTGGGCACCTTCGCCACCCCCGCGGACAATGCCGCCGACACCAAGGTCGTCTCCGGCGTTGACGTGGCCCTGACCATGGGTGAGAACCCGGCACACCCGGAGGAGAACCTACGGTTCTTCGAATACCTCATGGACGAGGCGAATATGACCGCCTACTGCGACGAGCAGGTCGCCTATCCGACGCTGACCACGCTCTCCGCCCAGGACCCGGCCCTGGAGGGCCTGCAGCCCTACTTCGACGCCGGGCGCGTGGCCACCTACTCCGACCACAACTTCCCGCCGGCGATCACACTCAACGCCTACGTCCAGCAATACCTGTTCAGCGGCAACCTGGATCAGCTCATCACGACCCTGGACACCCAGTGGGACAAGGTCGTCCGACGCATCAACGAGACGGCCTGAGGCAGGAGGACACCAACATCATGACCTCTCACACCATTGCTCCCGCGGCGCCTGCGCCTAAACCGGGCGGTAGCGCCGCACGCAAGCAGAACAAGGCCAAAAAGGTTGACCCGGCCTTCATCTGGATGACTGTTCCGGCGGCCCTGGTCTTCACGGTTCTGCTCACTATCCCGCTGCTCACCGGGTTCTTCTACACCTTCACCAACTTCAAGGGTTACGGCGACTGGCACTTCGTCGGGCTGACGAACTACAAGAACCTGTTCTCCGACGACATCATCTGGGGGTCCTACGTCTTCACCTTCAAGTACGCAATCGTCGCCTCCATTCTGACCAACATCATCGCGCTCGGACTGGCACTCATCCTCAACTCCAAGATGAAGGCGCGTACCTTCTTCCGCGGCGTGTTCTTCGTGCCCTACATCCTGCCCGTGCTGGTGGTCTCCTACATCTTCAGCTACCTGTTCACCAACAACCTGCCCGAAATCGGGCAGGCCCTGGGATGGGAGTGGCTGAGCACCTCGCTGCTGGCCAATGAGGACCTGGCCTGGCTCGCCATCGTCGTCGTCGGCGTGTGGCAGGCGGTCGCCTACAACACGATCATCTACTTGGCCGGTCTGCAAACCGTGCCCAATGAGATCTACGAGGCCTCCGCCATCGACGGCGCCGGACCGGTCCGGCGCCTGTGGTCGATGACCCTGCCGCTCATCATCCCCTACCTCGGCATCAATATGGTGCTGTCCTTCAAGAACTTCCTGGGTGTCTTCGACCAGATCGTGGCCCTGACCTCGGGAGGTCCCGGTACCGCCACCCAGTCCATCTCTTATCTCATCTTCCGCAACGGCTTCCAGGGCGGCGAATACGCCTACCAGACGGCGAACGGCATCATCTACTTCCTCATCGTCGTTCTGCTGTCCTTCGCCCAGCTCCGCTTCACCCAGAGCCAGGAAAGGGTCTGATCCGCCATGACTGCCACCACCATGAACCCGTCCACACCCCAGGCGGACAGCCAACTGGGTGCCGGCGACCCCGAGGTGTACCGCGTGCGGCGCACCTCCACGTCCATCTTCGGTCGCACCAACTGGTGGACCACTGTGCTGGCCGTGGTGCTCAGCCTGACCGTGCTGGTGCCGCTGTACTTCACGGTCGTCACCGCTTTCAAGACCCCGGAGGAGCTGGCCACCTCCGGCTGGGCGCTACCCCGCTCCTGGAGCCTGGACAACTTCGCCACCGCCTGGGAGATGACCTCCTACCCGCGGCGCGTGCTCACCTCGGCGATCATCACCGTTGGGGCGACCGTATTCACCCTGCTGTCCAACTCCATGGTGGCCTACGCGCTGGGCCGGAACATGCACCGCCCCTGGTTCCGCCGCATGTACTACTACTTCGTGGCGGCCCTGTTCGTGCCGTTCCCGATCATTATGCTGCCGGTGGTCAAGGAGACCGCCCTGCTGCACCTGGACAACGAGGCCGGCCTCATTCTGCTGTACGTGGTCTACGGCCTGGCCTTCAACATCCTCATGTACACCTCCTTCATCAAGTCGATCCCGGAGGAGCTGGAGGAGGCGGCCGCCATGGACGGTGCCAGCCGCTGGACGATCTTCTGGCGGATCATCTTCCCGCTGCTGTCACCCATGAACGCCACCGTCGGCATCCTCACCTGCCTGTGGGCGTGGAACGACTTCCTGCTCCCGCTGGTCATCCTCACCGACCAGTCCAAGGCGACCCTGCCGCTGGCGCAGTACGTCTTCCAGGGACAGTTCAACACGAACTACCCGGTGTCCTTCGCCTCCTACCTCATGGCGATCGCGCCGATGTTCCTCGTGTACGTCTTCGCTCAGCGCTGGGTCATCTCCGGCGTGATGCGAGGCAGCCAGAAGTGAGTGCGCCTCCCGGTTGGGGCAGAACCCGCCCCAACCGGGAGGTTTACCGCTCCACTGGTGTGGCGTAGGCTCACACCCACACCGCTGAAACCGGCACAAATGACGTGCCCACCCCGGAAGGCCTCCTGCCATGAGCTACCCGTCGCTCGTCGTCAGCCCCAACCATGTCGGCCAAGATCCCGAATGGTGGCGGCACGCCGTCGTCTACCAGGTCTACCCGCGCTCCTTCCAAGACACCAACGGCGACGGCTACGGCGACATCCCCGGCATCACCGCCCGCCTGGACCACCTGGACGCGCTCGGCGTCGACGTCGTCTGGCTCAGCCCCGTCTACCGCTCCCCGCAGGACGACAACGGCTACGACATCTCCGACTATGAGGACATCGACCCCCTATTCGGTTCCCTGACGGACCTCGACGCCCTCATCGCCGGCCTGCACGAGCGTGGCATGCGCCTGGTCATGGACCTGGTGGTCAACCACACCAGCGACGAGCACCCCTGGTTCGCGCAGTCACGCGCCTCGCAGGACAACCCCAAGCGCGACTGGTACATCTGGCGTCCCGCCCGCCAGGTGCCCGGTCTGGCTCCGGGCGATCCCGGCACCGAGCCCACCAACTGGGGCTCCTTCTTCTCCGGTCCCGCCTGGACGTGGGATGCGCAGACCCAGGAGTTCTACCTCCACCTGTTCTCCGTCAAACAGCCGGACCTCAACTGGGAGAACCCGCAGGTGCGTCGAGCCGTCTACGACATGATGGGGCGTTGGCTCGACCGTGGGGTGGACGGCTTCCGCATGGACGTCATCAACCTCATCTCCAAGACCTACCCCCTCGCCGACGGCCCACGTCCGGACGGCGCCCTGTACGGCAATGCCGAACGCATGGTTGCCAACGGCCCGCGCATCCACGAGTTCCTCCACGAGATGAACCAGACGGTGTTCGCCCCGCGCGCTCGGCACATCATCACCGTCGGCGAGACCCCCGGCGTCAACACCACCGAGGCGCCCCGTTACACCGACCCCGCCCGTGAGGAACTGGACATGGTCTTCCAGTTCGAGCACGTGGGCCTGACCGACGGCCCCGGCGGCAAGTTTGACCCGCGTCCGCTGGACCGCGTCGCCCTCAAACGCAATCTTGCTTTCTGGCAGGCCGCCCTCGCCCCCGATGCCGACGCCTCCGGCCGCGTCACCGGCGAACGGGGCTGGAACTCCAACTACTGGGACAACCACGACCAGCCCCGCGCCGTGTCCCGCTTCGGCGACGACGATCCCGCCTGGCGCGAGATGAGTGCGAAGACCCTCGCCTCCATCCTGCACCTGCACCGCGGCACGCCCTACGTGTACCAGGGGGAGGAGATTGGCCAGACCAACCCGGTCCTCGGCGGCATCGACTCCTACCGGGACCTGGAATCCATCAACCACTTCCACGAGCGTGTCGGGGTGGGCGACGACCCGGCGACGGTGCTGGCCGGCCTGGCAGTCAACTCCCGCGACAACGCCCGCACTCCGGTGCAGTGGGACGCCACCGCCAACGCCGGCTTCACCACCTCCGTCCCCTGGATCGACGTGGCCCCCAACTACGCCGAGGTCAACGCCGCCTCGCAGGTGGGCGTGCCCGGCAGCGTCTTCGAGCACTACCGGGCGCTTATCGCGCTGCGCCACGCCGACGACGCCGTTGCCCTGGGCACCTTCCGCCTGCTGGACGCCGACGCCGCTGATTCCTGGACGATTCTGCGCGAGCATGTGGGTGTCGACGGCGAGCGCGAGCAGGTGCTTCTGCTGGCGTGCCTGACCCGCGCGGGACTGGAGACCGGGGAGGGATCCGAGCTACGGCGTCGACTGGCCGCCGAGGGCCTCGACCTGGGGGAGTGGGCGCAGGCCGAGCGCCTGCTCATCTCCTCCTTGCCTGCGGCATCGGGGACCGGGGTGCCGGAGCACCTGGACGGCTGGGACAGCGTCCTACTGCGCCGCTGGCTCTGAACCGGTCGCGCTTCCGCCCGGGCGCATGGTCATGGCCGCGCCCGGGCGGAAGCG
>NZ_JAWDJJ010000275.1:0-4742 GCF_032465695.1 Actinomyces sp. MRS3W | reverse complement strand
GTCGTCGCGCAGTGCGTGCAGCATGCGCCGCAATCCGGCGGTGGCCTCCCGCGAGGTCTGCTCCACCTCGCCCAGGGCCGCGAGCAGTGCTTCGGGCTCGCGTTCCAGCCGTTGGGCGACGGCGGCGCGCACCGTGATGGCGCCCAGCGCACCGGAAACCAGGTCGTGCAGGTCGCGGGCGAGGGCGAGGCGGTCCTCGGCAACTGCTCTGGCGGCTGCCTCCCGGGCCAGGGATGCCTCGAAGCTGTGCCGGTCGCGGAGCCTGAGCCACCATGCGATCGCGACCAGCAACACCAGTATGACCCGGGTGGCGACGATGACCGCCGGTGCCGGAGAGCCCGCACCGATCGCCACCAATGAGCTCAGCAGTAAGACGAGCAGACACCCGGAGACGACGCGTCCGGCCGTGGAATGACGTCTGGCGGACGATGGCTGCGGGCGTGATGGTGTCATCACTTCAGTGTAGGAATCCGCTGCGGGCGCGGCATCAGACCAGGGTTCGACGCCCCGGGTTCGAGGCAGGACATGGAGGATCCCCCTGACGGCGGGTTCGGCATCCCGCAGCCACGGCCAGACTCGAGTCATTCATCAGCCGCCTGTTAAGGGGATTCCACTATGACGTCCCGCGTCGCACCGTTCCTCAAAGGGGCCTTCATCGTCGGTTATGTGGGGCTGTTCCCGCTGCACCTGAGTCGCCTGTGGGTTCCTGCCGGAGCGCGGGGCGAGTTCAGCATGGGCGCCTACGTCGTGCTGTTCGTGCTCGGGGTGTGCGCGTGGCGTCGCGAGCTGACGGCCCAGGTTCGGTGGGTGGCGGCGCATAAGCGTCGGAGCTTGATCGCGCTCATCGTCGGCGTTCTCGGAGCATTCGTCTTGGAGACACTCGGGGCACTGGTATCCGGGCTGCTCGCCGCCATGATCCCCGGCGCGGACGCCGCACTGCGCAACGACTCCAATATCCTCACCGCTATCACCCAGTTCCCGGCCTGGACGGTGATCGCGGTGCTGGCGGTGATGGGGCCGATGGTTGAGGAGCTGTGCTTCCGGCAGTTCCTCCTGTCCGCTCTCGCCCGGCGCTCTCGCCCCTGGTTGGGGGTAGCGGTCTCCAGTCTGCTGTTCGGCATGCTGCACATGCGCTCCTGGGCGGTCTCCGAGTGGGTGGGGATCATTCCCCACCTGTGCTTCGGGGTGGTCGCGGGAGTGCTGTTCCTCAAGACCCGCAATAACGTGCTGCTCCCGACGGCGGTGCACGTGCCCAACAACCTCAATGCGCTCGTTCCCGCGGTCCTCTGACCCACCCCCATGGGGCCGCGAGCCGCCGAGCGCGCCCGCGAACCCGCGGGGCGGAGCTGCCGACGGCGCGCACGGCTCAAGCGGGGCGGTAGGTGAAGCGATCCCAGCCGAGGGCCTCGATCTGTTCCGCCATGCGCTCGCACTCGGCGTCCCAGCCGGGTGCGGCGACGGGGAAGGCGCCGGTTGTCCCCTCGCCGCGGGCCTGCTGCAGGGCGTAGACGCGTGCGCCGGCGTCGTGCACGCGGCGGGCGACCTCCACGGCGTCGGCGGCGGTGACGTCCCCGGGGACGACCGTGGTGCGCACCTCAAAGTCGACGCCCTCGCCGCGGGCGGCCGCCTCTACCAGCACCTGCAGGCTCTCCCAGGCCTTGGCCGCGGAGTTGGGGCGGCCAACCACGGCGTCGTAGTGCTCGGGCAGCGCCTTGATGTCGAGGCCCACCCAGTCGACCAGGCCGCGTTCCACCAGGTCGCGCAGGCGGGCCGGGTAGGGACCGGCGGTGTGCAGGCCCACCTGGAAGCCCAGTTCCCTGACCTCGGCGGCGGCGTCGGCGAGCGCATCCTGACGCAGCGCCTCCCCGCCGGTGAGGACGACGCCGTCGAGCAGGCCGCGACGGCGGGCGAGCAGGCGGCGGACCTCGTCCCAGGCGACGGCGCCGGGGGTGCGCGTGGGGATGAGGGCCTGGTTGTGGCAGTAGAAGCAGTTCCAGGGGCAACCCTGCATGAAGACCGTCGCGACCAGGTGGTCGGGCCAGTCGACGGTGGACATGGGGACGAGGCCGGCAATCTGCAGCGAATCCGCAGGGCTGGTGGGCCGCGCCCCAGCCTGTCTCGTCTCACGCATCAAGGCCAAGCTCCGCAGCGATCTCGTCAAGGCGGCGGGTCTTGATCTCGCCGCGCCGGGCGGCCTCCGCCTCCGCCTTCAGCGCGTAGGCGTACTCCAAATCATCGATGTAGGACTCGACGGCCTCGCGCACATAGAAGGTCGCCGAACGGCCAGTCCGGCTCCCCAGGTCATCGAGTCGACGCTTGAGCTCCTCCGGCAGCCGTACGCTGAGAACGGATGTAGACATGTATACAGCATAGGTCTCGTCATCCTCGTGCCACAACCCGAATCGCAGAGCCCGACGGCGAGGCATGACGCGCCCCCGCAACGCCGAGCGCCGGGACACCCGCCGCACACACAGCGGGCGCCCCGGCGCCTCTACCGTCCGCCCTTGAACAGGCCCGACCGCATTATCGGTCGTAGATCGTGGAACGATGACCGATGTCGATCGCGAGGATCACACAGCGTTCGTCCTGGACGTCGATGAGCACCCGGTAATCCCCGACCCGGAGCCGGAACAGGCTCGCAAGGGGGCCCTTCATTGGTTTGAGGAAGTCGCGCGGGTCATCAGCCCCTTGGATCTTCCGCAACTTTCGGACCAACCGCTGCTGAATGCTCCGGTCAAGCCGACGCAGCGCCTTCTCGGCACGATCAGTCAGCTCTACACTCCAGACCGTCATCGGCCTCTCGTTTTCTCTGCCGTGCGCCCTCACGCGCTCACGCCAGAGAGGACGGAGACGGCCGGGCCGTGGGCGCCGGCCGCGTCCTCGGTGAACATCTGCCGCTCCATGTACTCGCCCTTCTTACCGATGTTGAAGGACTTCACGGGGCGGAAGTAGCCCATGACGCGGGTCCACACCTCGCATTCGACCGGCTCGGCGTCGGGGTGCAGCTCGGCGCACTTCTCGCAGGTGAAGTGCTCACCGGCGAGGTAGCCGTGGGTCGGGCAGATCGAGAAGGTCGGGGTGATGGTGATGTAGGGGGTGCGGAAGGCGGTGAGGCTGCGGCGCACGAGCTCCTTGCAGGCCTGAGCCGAGGAGATGTGCTCGTTCATGTACAGGTGGAGGACGGTGCCGCCGGTGTACTTGGTCTGCAGCTCCTCCTGCATCTCCTGCGCCTCGAAGGGGTCGTCGGTGTAGCCGACGGGCAGCTGGGAGGAGTTGGTGTAGTACGGGTTGGAGTCGGTGCCGGCCTGGAGGATGTCGGGGAAGCGCTTGCGGTCCTCCTTCGCGAAGCGGTAGGTGGTGCCCTCCGCGGGGGTGGCCTCCAGGTTGTACAGGTGGCCGGTGGCCTCCTGGATCTCCACCATGCGGCCGCGGACGTGGTCGAGGATCCGCACGCACATGGCGTGGCCGCGCGGGTCGGTGAGGTCGTAGGCGTCGGAAGTGAAGTTGCGGACCATCTCGTTCATGCCGTTGACGCCGATGGTGGAGAAGTGGTTGTCCAGCGTGCCGAGCCAGCGCTTGGTGAAGGGGAACAGGCCGGTGTCGATGTGGTGCTGGATGACGGTGCGCTTGAGCTCGAGGGTCTCGGAGGCGATGTCAATGAGCCGGTCGAGGGCGGCGACGAGGCCCTCCTCGTCACCGGGGTGCAGGTAGCCCAGGCGCGCCATGTTGACGGTGACGACGCCGACGGACCCGGTCTGCTCGGCCGAGCCGAACAGGCCGTTGCCGCGCTTGAGCAGCTCGCGCAGGTCGAGCTGGAGGCGGCAGCACATGGAGCGGATCATGCCGGGGTCGAGCTCGGAGTTGATGAAGTTCTGGAAGTAGGGCAGGCCGTACTTCGCGGTCATGGCGAACAGGCGGTTGGCGTTGTCCGAATCCCAGTCGAAGTCCTTGGTGATGTTGTAGGTGGGAATCGGGAAGGTGAAGACGCGGCCGTCGGCGTCGCCGGTGGTCATGACCTCCATGAAGGCGCGGTTGATCATGCCCATCTCCTCGGCGAGGTCGCCGTAGGTGAAGTCGCACAGCTCGTCGCCGATGAGCGGGTGCTCGTCAGCGAGGTCGGCGGGGCAGGTCCAGTCGAAGGTGAGGTTGGTGAACGGCGTCTGCGTGCCCCAGCGGGAGGGCACGTTGAGGTTGAAGATGAGCTCCTGCATGCACTGGAGCACCTCGTCATAGCTCATGTTGTCCAGGCGGACGAAGGGCGCCATGTAGGTGTCGAAGGAGGAGAAGGCCTGCGCGCCGGCCCACTCGTTCTGCAGGGTGCCCAGGAAGTTGACGATCTGCCCGACGGCGGAGGAGAAGTGCTTGGCCGGCCCGGAGGCGATCTTGCCGGGCACGCCGTTGAAGCCCTGCTGGAGCAGGTTCTTCAGCGACCAGCCGGCGCAGTAGCCGGCGAACATGTCCAGGTCGTGGATGTGGATGTCGCCTTCCCGGTGGGCGTCGCCGGCGACCTGCGGGTAGATCTGGCTGAGCCAGTAGTTGGCGATGACCTTGCCGGAGGTGTTGAGGATCATGCCGCCCAGGGAGTAGCCCTGGTTGGCGTTGGCGTTGACGCGCCAGTCGGAGCGGTCCAGGTACTCGGTGATCGTGGAGACGGCGTCAACCTGGGGACGGGAACCGTGGGCGACAGCGGAGTCGGCGGAACCTCGGGCCACGAGCTCGGGGTGGGCGGCGTGGTCCTCAAC
>NZ_JAWDJJ010000274.1:0-13899 GCF_032465695.1 Actinomyces sp. MRS3W | reverse complement strand
GGCGGGCGTCGGCAAGGCGCGCGCCCTGCTGGCGGCGCTGCGGGCACGCGTGGCGACCGACCTGGTGGTAGACGACGCGACCGCCCGTGCCGTGCTGGCACTGGCAGCGCGGAAGGAGAAGCGCGAGTATGGGCAGCATGGGCACTACAGCCGCCACAGCCAACCCATCCAATACTGATGAGCGCGCCCAGCCGCCCGTGATTGCTCCGTCGGCACTCCCGGCCGGGGGCGGATCATCCGGCCTGCCCGAGCGCTTCAAGGACGCCGCCTGGCGCACCGTGCTGCGGCCGGCCCGTCCCGCCGATGCCCGCGCCATCGCCGAACTCGTGCGCCCCTATGCGGAGCGGCGCATCCTCATCGGCAAGGACCTCATCAACTACTTCGAGGACATTCAGGAGTTCACCGTCGCTGAGGGTGCCGGGAGCCTCGACGGCGCCCCGGAGGCCGGGCTCATCGGCTGCGGCGCCCTGCACGTCATGTGGGACGACATCGCCGAGGTCCGCACACTGGCGGTACGACGCGACCGCCTGCACCGCGGCGTCGGCCACGCCATCCTCAACAACCTCCTCGACCGCGCCCGCGCCCTGGGCCTGCGCCGCGTCTTCTGCCTCACCTTCGAGGTGGACTTCTTCGCCGCCCACGGCTTCCGTGAGATCACGGGCACCCCGGTGGGCACCGACATCTTCGTGGAGATGCTGCGCAGCCACGACGACGGCGTCGCCGAGTTCCTCGACCTGGCCCGCGCCAAGCCCAACACCCTGGGCAATACGCGCATGCTGCTGGATCTGTCGACGTGAGTGCCGCTCGGCGTTCTGCCACGACGGAACAAGCGCTCGAAGGACCCGCCCAGTCGATGACCGCGAGGCAACCGGATGCCTCTGCCCTCGTCGCCTGGTACCGGAGCCAAGCTCGTGACCTGCCCTGGCGCGAAGCGAGAACCACGCCGTACGGCGTTCTCGTCTCGGAGGTGATGAGCCAGCAAACCCCGGTGGCTCGCGTCGTCCCCGTGTGGCGCGAATGGATGCGGCGCTGGCCCACGCCGCACCGGCTCGCCGTCGCTCCCGCGGCCGAGGTTCTGCGGGTGTGGGGACGCCTCGGCTACCCGCGCCGGGCCCTGCGCCTCATCGACTGCGCGCGAGTCGTGGTGGAGCGGCACGGGGGCCAGTTGCCATGCGATCTCGATGAGCTGACGTCTCTGCCCGGTATTGGGACATATACCGCCGGGGCCGTGCTCGCCTTCGCCTATGGGCGCCGCGCCCTCGTGCTCGACACCAACGTCCGCCGCGTGCTTGCGCGCGTGGTTGGCGGTCAGGCGCTTCCCGCCCCCTCCCTGACCCGTGCCGAACGGGAACGGGCCGAGGTCCTGCTTCCGCACGACGACGCCGCTGCTGCCGCATGGTCGATTGCCGTCATGGAATTGGGGGCCCTGGTCTGCACGGCGAAGAGTCCACGCTGCGACCAGTGCCCTTGGAGGAGAGACTGTGCCTGGCTGGCGTCCGGCTGTCCGGCGGACGAGTATGCGACGCGCCGCCGCACTCAGGCGTGGCGCGGAACCGACCGCCAGGCGCGCGGTCTCATCATGGCGCGCCTGCGGGAATCCGAGACGCGCATTCCTGCCGACGAGCTCCTTGCCGCCGCCGCTGGGGCGGGAGGGGATGCCGGCCAGCCCGCGCGCGCCCTGGCATCGTTAGCAGCTGACGGACTCGTTGTCTCCGATGACGGCGCCCGCACCTTCCGCCTGCCCTGAATGATTGATGCCACGGGGCGGCGTGCACGAGTACGCCTCTTTGCGCCCGAGCCCCCGCCTACCACAGAGGTTTCGGACCACAAGGGACGCATCCGGGCGCCGCTTGCCGGAACACACGCGGGCGGTGTCTGCCGGGGGCACCCGGGCACTGCCCGGTACAGTCGGGCCCATGGCGCAGGGACGAAGCACGAGCGACGGCTCCCGCAGTGGCGGACGGAGCCGTAACGCGGGTGGTCGTGCCTCGTCGCGCACTGGCGGGAATCGAAAAAGGCCAAGCGGTGCGGATTCCGGCTCCGCTCGCGCGGCGGGCCCCGGCTCTGCGCGTGCTGGTTCTGTAGGCGCCGGCGCCGCCCGGCCCACGGGCACCGGTTCTACTCGTTCGAGTTCTACGCGTTCGCGCACAGAGCGCACCGGCTCGCGGCAGGCGCCGCGTGGCCAGGCTCGTGCGCGGCGCACGGTTTCTACCCAGGATGGGCGGCCCGGGCGCCGTCCTGCGCGCACGGCTCGCGCCGGCCGGGGCCAGACCGCGCGTTCGGCGGCGCGCTCCGGGGGGCAGGGGGGCGGCCGCAGGACCGTTGACGGCGCGGGCACTGCTTCCACGGGCCGCGGCAGATCCTCTACTGCCGGGCGCGGGCGTTCGCAGGCGCGCGGCCGGGGTACCGCAGCCGGGCGCAAACCCATGGCGCCCCGGCGGCCGCGGTACTGGCTACGTCGCATTGTCGCGTTGCTCATCGGTGTCGCCGTGCTCGCCGGGATCTCCGCAGGCGTTCTGGCGGCGGCGGTCTGGGCGCGTGACACCATCCGCGCCCAGGATGACAACGCGGCCGCCCACGTCGCCACCACCTACCCGAGCCCGGGGGATTGCACCGCCGCGGACCTCGATGTCACCTTCACCGCGCCCGAGTCGGTGTCCAGCGGCGCGGGCATGACCATCAACGTCACCGTGAACAACATTGGGGACGACGCCTGCCTCATCGACGTCGGTGGACGATCCCTCGGCGCGGTCATCACCTCCGGAGACCAGACCATCTGGACTTCCACCGACTGCCCCGCTACTCCCACGAGCCGACGGCTGCTGGTTGCTGCGGGAACCTCTGCGGCCGCGACCCTCACCTGGGACGGGCGCGCCGCTTCGGCGTGTACCCCGATCGGCGCGCAAGCCGGCGTCGACACCAGCCCCACCGATACGGCCGACACTCCCGACGCCGAAGCCACCGACGCGAGCGACCCCGAAACCACTGCCGCGGCTTCCTCCGACGACGCAAGCGTCGCTACCGCTGGCACATACCGGGTGCGCATCCAGCTGGAGGGCACTGACCTGACCGAGAACCGCGTTTTCGTCGTCGAATAGGTAGCCGGCCGGCACGCCCCGGAGGCGGACAAGGCGCCGCGGCGCAGCGAAGTCACGTGTTAAATGCCTGCGTAGGGGCGGGGCGAGAACGGACGCTACGCCGGCTCACGCGTAGCGGTCGGCGATCGACACCTCTGCCAGGCGGGACAGGCCATCACGCAGGGTGCGGGCCTGACGCGCACCCACGCCGTCGACGGCCTCCAGCTCCTCAACCGTGGCTCCCAGCACCGCCTGCAACGAGCCCCACTTGTCCACAACCGCGCGGGCCGTCACCAGCGGCAGCCGCGGGATTTTGGCGAGAATCCGCAATCCCCGCGGCGAAATGGAGGCGTCAAGGTCTTGCCCGTCAGAACCGCCGATACCCATGGAGCGGGCCACCATGGCCAGGTCCAGCAGCGCCGGGGAGCCGACCCACTTGAGCCGGGCATCCACCGTGGCGGTGTCGAGTCCCTGCGGCAGGTAGTCGGTGAGGAGGAAGTCCCGCTCGGCCATGAGCCCGCGGGTCAGTTCCTCCACCTGGAGGGCCAACAGCCGCCCGTCGGTGCCCAGCTCGACGACGTAACCGTCAATATCCGAGGCGATACGGCTAACCATCTCCAGCAGTTGGAGGACGGCGGTCACGTCGCGGACCGTCACCAGGTCCTCAATCTCCAGGGCGTCCAGGCTCCCGGAGATCTTGTCCAGGCGCGCCTTGTAGCGTTCCAGCGTGGCCAGCGCCTGGTTGGCGCGCGCCAGGATCGCCTCACTGGGCTCAATGACGTGGCGGCGCCCGTCCACATACAGGGAGATGATGCGCATGGACTGGCTCACGGAGATGACCGGATGACCGGTCTGCCGCGCCACACGCTCGGCGGTGCGGTGGCGCATACCGGCCTCCGACGTCTCGATGGACGCATTGGGCAGCAGCTGCACGTTGGCGCGCCGGATGCGGTTATTCGCCCGGTCGACGATGACGGCGCCATCCATCTTCGCCAGTTCCCGCAGCTGCGCCGCGGTCATCTCGACGTCGAGGCGGAATCCCCCGGAGGAGATCGCCTCGACCGTTTCATCGAAGCCGAGCACAATGATCGCCCCGGTGCGTCCCCGCAGAATGCGCTCCAACCCGTCGCGCAGCACGGTGCCGGGGGCGACAAGCGCGAGGGTCTCGCGCAGCAGGTTGACGGGGGTCTCGGTCATGGGCCTCTCCTGGGGGTGATCCGGCGCGCCAGCTGACGTGGGCGACGGACCGGTGCGAGATCATGCTAGCCGCATGAGGCGGACTGACGCCGTGAAACAGGTCGCGCTGCAGGCGAGCGCGGCTTCCCACGCAGACGGCACGGGTGCCGGTGCCCGGCAGCGTCCGCACCCCTCCTTTCACCGAAACCGGCACTTGTAACGCACCGAAACCGGCACTTGTAACGCACCGAAACCGGCACTTGTAACGCACCGAAACCGGCACAAGTGACGTGCCGAAACCGGTCGATATGACGAGGCCGGGGCGGCCGGGAATCAGTGGCCGCTGCGCTCGGGGTTATCGGCTGTGCATGTGGGCACTCGCCGGCGTTCTCAATGCGGTGTGACGCTCGCCCCTGAGGTTTGCGTCGGAGATGCTGCCCCAGTGTGTTGCGGCAGGTGGAGCTCGAATACGACCCTTTTGACCCGAGACGTCCCGTTCGGGGTTACCTGATGGGTAAGTCAAAAGCTCTGCGTCAGCGCGCCGAACTCTCGGCCCTGATACGGCAGGCACGCTCCTCGACATCCCAGTCGTTGGTGCCTTGGTGGGGTGAGGGCCCCGTGGTCCGGCCCGACCCCTTCAGCGCTGACGCCCACCGGCCGCCACAACCACATCGACCGGTTTCGGCACGTCACTTGTGCCGGTTTCGGTACGTTACAAGTGCCGGTTTCGGCACGTTATTAGTGCCGGTCTCGGTGAGAAGAGGGGCCGGGTGCCGCTCGCCTTGGCACACCGCCGACAACCACCCGGCCCCTTCATGCCCACCCCAACCGCAGCGAGGCCACCCCCACCACGCCCTTGGAATCAATCATCTAGCTGTTCCGACCAGTTCAACGAAGCCCGGTCAGCTGCGCGGCAGAGCGGCCCCGACCGCCTCGCTGACGTGGGCCACCGGCAGCACCCGGACGCCGGCCACGGGGCGCAGTTCCTCCGAGCCGGCCAACGGCACAATCGCCCGATCAAAGCCGAGGCGCGCCGCCTCCGCCAACCGCCGCTGCACGCCGACCGTCGCTCGCACCTCTCCGGTGAGCCCGACCTCGCCGAAGGCCACCAGGCCCGGGGAAGTGGGCAGGTTTTGCGCGGCGGAGACGACGGCGATCGCCACCGCCAGATCGGTGGCGGGTTCGACGGCGCGCGCTCCGCCCACGGTGGAGACGTACACGTCTGTCGCGGACGTATCGAGCCGAAGCCGCGCCGACAGCACCGCCAAGGCCATGGCCACCCGAGAATGGTCCACCCCGGAGGTGGTGCGGCGCGGCGAGCCAACGGCGCTGCCGGCCACCAGCGCCTGGATCTCCACCGGCATGGGCCTGCGCCCCTCAAGCGTTACCGTGGCGCATGTGCCCGGCACCTCGCTGCGCGCCGCAGACAGGAACAGCCCCGATGGGTCGGCCAGGCCGACGATGCCCCGTTCGCCCAGATCGAAGCAGCCAACCTCATCGGTGGGGCCGTAACGGTTCTTTACCGCGCGCAACAGCCGCAGCCGGGCGTGCCGGTCTCCCTCGAACTGACAGACGACGTCGACCAGATGCTCCAGCACACGCGGCCCCGCAATCCCGCCGTCCTTGGTCACGTGCCCCACCAGGAGCACGGGGATGGCCCGCTCCTTGGCCACCTGGATGAGCGCGCTCGCCACCGCGCGCACTTGAGTGACCCCGCCCGCGCCGCCCTCGGCCTGCGCGGAGGCGATCGTTTGAATCGAATCGACGACGAGCAAGGAGGGCGCGGCGTCCTCCACATGGCCGAGGAGGTCGCCGAGCTCGGTCTCGGCGGCGAGCAGCAGCGCCGGGTCGATGGCGCCGATGCGCTCAGCGCGCAGCCGCACTTGGCTCGCCGACTCCTCGCCCGTCACATACAGCACCGGACCCTGCCCGCGCTCGCGGGAGGTTGCCGCCGCCTTGGCGGCAACATCGAGCAGCAGAGTGGATTTGCCGACGCCGGGCTCCCCGGCAAGCAGAACCACCGCCCCGGGCACGATCCCGCCGCCGAGTACCCGATCCAGCTCGCCCACCCCGGTGGGGCGGGCACGTGCCTCCTCCGCGCTGACTTCCGCAATGGGGCGTGCGGCGACGGCCGGGCGCGTGGGCAGGGCGGCGACGACGGTGCGTCCGCTGGTGCCGATGCTGCCCGACGCCGCTTCGACGAACTCCTCGAGCGTGCCCCAGGCCCTGCATTCACGGCATTGGCCCAGCCACTTGGGGCTGGTCCAGCCGCACTCGGTACACACGTAGGAGGTACGTGTCTTGGCAGTCTTCGTGGTGGCCATGGCGGCAGGCTACCGGGGACCACCGACAAGAATTCGGGGGCGTGAACGGTCGGCTCCGGCTGTTCCCGGCGTCGTCGCGAACATGACCGTTCTGCCCTGTCAGGAGGCCGAGGTCGGGTAGGTGGGGTTGGCGCCGTAGCCGTAGGAGCCGTAGCTCTGCGAAGAGCCGGGTTGCGAGGTGGGCTGGACGGGGGCCTGCCCCGGCTGGCCGGACGTGGTCGGCATCTGACCATAGCCGTAAGGGGCCGTGGGCTGGGGCGAGAACTGCGCGGGCGTCTGTGCTGCGGAACCGTAGGCGGCGCCGTCGGGGATGCCGTATGTGGCAGGCTGGCCATACCCGGCGTTGAGCGGGGCGCCGGTGATGGGATCGACTCCAAGCTGCGAGGCGAGCATGTGGCGGTCCTTGTTCCTGACCAGGTGCGGGGACTTCTTCAGTATCGCCTCGTCGATGACACCGGCGAGGATGGCGGGGATGGCAACCGGGAGGATCAGCAGGATCCTGGGAATGCGCACCCGGCCCTCCACTCCGGACAACCAGACGAGGATGAGGATGATCCCCACAATGCCGATGATGATGGCTGCGGTGAGAAGCAGCCAGTAGTACTTCGAGCGGATTGTGGGCTGCTGGTTGTTCTTCGCCATGAGAAAGCTCCTCACAATGGGATAGCGGGTATATCCCCAGTATTCGCCCCTGTCCGAAGCTGTAACAAGGCCCGCCCGTGGGGAGCACTCCCCACCAGTAGGCTCGTTGCCGGAGCGAAGACACGGCCGGGCCCGGCGGGCTTACTGCTGCCCTGGGCAGGTCTGTGGTCCGAACGAGGCCGCAGAAGCGCCTGGTGTGCATCGAACTGGTCGCGGAACAGCGTGCCCTTGGCGGTGAGCTGACTCACGTAGGAAAATGCCTCCGATCGAGCCTCGGGCGCCCGGTGCCGAGGACGCGGACCGAAGGGACTTGTCATTGGAGACCTCCGCTCACCTCACCAGCCCCATGTCCCGTCGTCGTGGTCTGAGCCGTCGGAGCCTGCTGGTGGGGGCCGTTGTGGTGGGGGGTGCGTCCCAGCTGACAGCCTGCACGGAGGACGGCAGCAGTACCGCGGGTCCGTCCGCCGCGGCGGGCAATGCCACTCGGGGCGCAACCGAGTCATTCCCCATCACCGTCGAGCACGCGTACGGCTCTACGGTCATTGAATCCGAACCGACCCGCATTGCCACCGTCGCCGGAGTGGACAATGACGTGGTCATCTCCCTGGGCATAGTTCCGGTGGGTATGCCCGCCGTGTCCCGGGGAGCCGATGACAACGGCGCCTACCCCTGGACCACCGAGGCGCTGGAGGCGCTCAACGCCGGCTGGGATACCGAGGCTGCCCCGACGTTGTACTCCGAGGCCGACGGCATCAACACGGAGGAGATCGCCGCTTTGGCGCCCGACCTCATCCTTGGCGTGCACTCGGATATGAGCGAGGACGACTACCGGAAGCTGTCCACGATCGCGCCCACCTTGGCCTACCCGGCCGGCACTGTGGGGTACGCGGCCTCCTGGAAGACGACGACCACCACCATTGGCAGGGCCCTCGGCCGCTCAGCCGCCGCCGAAGTACTCGTCAACACCACAACCGACGTCGTCACCTCCACGAAGACGGCGAATCCTGCATTGGCCGGTGCCACCTACGCCGCCGTCGTCCTCGATCCGGATGGCCCCTCAATCACCATGTACGCGGCCTCCGATAGCCGTTCGCAGCTGTTGACGCAGCTGGGCTTGACGCTGTCACCGGCCGCCGTCGCCGCCGGGGCGGATACCGACGATGAGCTGACCGTGGCCTATCCGCTTGAGTCGGCGGACGAGCTGGTGGCGGACCTGCTGTGGGTGGAGGCGGAGGATGCCGCCGCCGTCGAGGCAATTGAACAGGATGCTCGGCTCTCGGCGATTCCGGCGATTGCGGAGGGCACTGCCCTGTTCGTCACAGACGCCACCGCCGCAATGAGCCTGGCGGAAGCCTCCCCGCTGTCGCTGCCGTGGTGCTGCGAGAACCACATCCCCGACGTCGTCGCCGCCGTCGCGGCGAGTAAAGCCGCCGCTACCGCGCGGGTCTCCGCCACTGCGAGCGCCGTCGCCTCGGCTACGGCGTCGTGACCGGTACCCGCCTCCCCCTCGGTCTGCGCATCCCGGCGGGCGCCGCCACATTGACCGTCCCCTGCGGCTGCCACGACCGACCTCGACGAGGCGACGCCACTTGCCGTGAGCGAGCAGAGGCAATAAGTTACCGGGTACATAGGTGAACCTGCCCTAAAATATGGGTGGGCTCACCTTGATAATTCGCGTGGCCCCGTACCGCGCGACCCCGACCATCCCAAAGGAAAACATGTCTCGCAAGCTCCCTGCGCTCCTGACCCTATCCGCCGCGGTCAGCCTGGTCCTGGCAGGCTGCTCAGGATCCACCACCGACTCAACCTCCGCCTCCGACGCCGCGAGCGCCGGCGCCGACACCGCCGTCGCCCAGGCCTCCTCGGTCACCATCGAGGACAACTATGGCAGTGTCGAGATCACGCTGCCCGTGCAGCGTGCGGCCTCCACCGACAACCGCACCTTCGAGGTGCTCGCCGAATGGGGTGTCCCGCTCGTCGCAGCTCCCAAGGGCCTCATGCCCTCCACGGTCACCGCCTACGACGGCGACGATGTGGCCGACTTGGGCACGCACCGCGAGCCCGACCTGGAGGCGCTGGTTGCCGCCGAACCGGACCTCATCATCTCCGGGCAGCGTTTCTCCCAGTACTACGACCAGATGGCCGAGCTCAACCCCGATGCGGCGATTATTGAGCTTGAGCCCCGTGACGGCGAGGCCTTCGACTCCGAGCTCAAGCGGCAGGTCACCGCGCTGGGGCAGATCTTCGGCAAGGAGACTGAGGCCGAGCAGCTCAATGCCGACTTCGACGCCGCTCTGGAGCGCGCCAAGAATGCCTATGACGGCAGCTCCACCGTCATGGCCGTCATCGTCTCCGAGGGCAACATTGGCTACTCCGGCCCGACCACCGGGCGCACCTGGGGCCCGCTGTTCGACCTGCTCGGGCTCAAGCCGGCCCTTAAGGTCGAGGAATCAACCGACGACCACCAGGGGGACGACGTCTCCGTGGAGGCCATCGCCGAATCCGACCCGGACTGGATCTTCGTCATGGATCGTGATGCCGCCGTCAGTGCGGACGACCCGGAGTACACCCCGGCCGCCGACGTCATCTCCAACAACGAGGCGATGCAGAACGTCACCGCGGTGAGCTCCGAGCAGATCGTCTACGCCCCGGAGGACACCTACACCAACGAGTCGATCATCACCTACACGGAGATCCTCAACTCCATCGCCGACGCCTTCGAAGGTGCCCAGAACTGAGCACCCGACAACTCGACGTCGCCGCCGCCCGCACCCGCGGGCCCTTGGTGAGCCCGGGGCTCGCGGTCGGGCTGGTCATTGTTGTGGCCCTGCTCGTCCTCAGCCTGGCGACCGGCGAGTACTCCATTTTGTCCCACGACGACGGCTGGGAGATGTTCCGCAATGTGCGCATCCCCCGCACCATCGCGCTCGTCCTGGCCGGCGCCGCCATGTCCATGTCCGGGCTGGTCATGCAGCTCATCACCCAGAACCGCTTCGTGGAGCCGACGACGACTGGCACCACCGAGTGGGCGGGGCTGGGACTGCTGCTGGTCATGGCTGTGGTGCCGCGGCCGGGCATCCTCATGCGCATGAGCGGGGCCGTAATCCTGTCCTTCATCGGCACCATGGTGTTCTTCCTCCTGCTGCGTCGGGTCTCGCTGCGCTCTTCGCTGCTCGTGCCCATCATCGGCATGATGCTGGGCGCCGTCGTCAGTGCCATCTCCACCTTCTTCGCCCTGCAGACCGACATGCTCCAGTCCCTGGGCATCTGGTTCCAGGGCAGTTTCACCACCGTCTACCGCGGCCAGTACGAGGTGCTGTGGCTCGTGCTGGGCGTCGTCGTCGCCATCTTCTACTACGCCGACCGGCTCACCGCCGTCGGGCTGGGGGAGGACATCGCCACCAACATCGGCGTTGACTATCGCCGCATGGTGCTCATCGGGACCGGTCTGGTGGCCATTGCCACCGGGGTGGTCACCGTCGTCGTCGGCTCGTTGCCCTTCCTCGGGCTCATCGTCCCCAACCTGGTGTCCATGCGGCGCGGCGACGACCTGCGCTCCAACCTGCCCTGGGTGTGCCTAGTGGGGATCGGCCTGGTCACCGCCTGCGACCTCATCTCCCGCACCATCATCTCCCCCTTCGAGATTCCCGTAGCCGTTGTGCTGGGGCTGGTCGGGGCCGTGGTGTTCATCGCCCTCATCATCCGTCACATACGGAGGTCCTGATGGTGACCCGCACGACCCCCGCCACAGACCCGGCCGGCGCAACTGCTCTCGCGAAAACGGCGACGAGCCCCGGCCCGTCGGTCGATGCTCCTGCGGTGCCCAAGCTCGGGCGGACGGCAGCCGCGTCAGCCGCAGCGACTCCCACGCGCCGCTCGGGCGCTTTCGCCACCCCACGGGACCGACGCCGCTGGTGGCTCATCTACCTGGCGGTCACCGCCGCCGCGCTGGTGTTCGCCGCCGGACTGCTCGCCTGGAAGAACCCCATGGAGCTGGGCAGCCGCGGTTTCTGGCTCATTGCCGAGCGCCGCCTGGATGCGCTCATCGCCATGATCATCGTCGCCGTCTGCCAGGCCATGGCCACGGTCGCCTTCCAGACGGCCACCAGCAACCGCATCATCACGCCGTCGATCATGGGATTCGAATCCCTGTACCGCGCGATCCACACCGCCACCGTCTTCTTCTTCGGGGTGGCCGGCCTCAACAGCACCCGGACCGTGCCCATGTTCGTGCTGCAACTGGCGCTCATGGTGGGGCTGTCCCTGCTGCTGTACAGCTGGCTACTGACCGGGGGAAGCCAGAACCTGTACTCGATGCTGCTCATCGGCATCGTCATCGGCTCCGGACTGGGGAGCCTGACCACCTTCATGCAACGCATGCTCACGCCCAGTGAGTTCGACGTGCTCTCCGCCCGGCTCTTCGGCTCGGTCACCAACGCCGACCCCGACTACTACCCGGTCGCCATTCCCCTGGTGGTGGTGGCGACGGCGCTGCTGTTCCTGTTCTCGCACCGGCTCAACGTGCTCTCGCTGGGGCGTGAGGCCGCCACCAGCCTGGGACTTAACCACACCCGGATGACCATGGGCGTGCTCGTACTCGTCTCGGTGCTCATGGCCACCTCGACGGCGCTTGTGGGGCCCATGACCTTCTTGGGCTTCCTGGTGGCGACGCTGTCCTACCAGCTGTCCGGCACCTACGACCACCGCTATCTCTTCCCCATGGCCGTCAGCCTGGGGGTCCTCGTGCTCACGGCCGCGTACTTCGTCATGAAGCACGTGTTCTACGCCCAGGGGGTCGTCTCCATCATCATCGAGCTGGTGGGCGGCTCGGTGTTCCTCATCGTCATTCTCAGAAAGGGCCGTCTGTGATCGAACTCGACCACGTGAGGAAGGTCTACAACAGCGAAGTCGCCATCGGCCCGGTGGAGTTGGATATCCCCTCCGGCGGCATCACCGCCTTCATCGGCCCCAACGGTGCCGGCAAATCCACCCTGCTGACCATGGTGGGGCGCCTGCTGGGCATCGACGAGGGCTCGGTGCGCGTGGCCGGTTTGGACGTGTCCACCACCAAGTCCGCAGACCTGGCTCGCGTGCTGTCCATCCTGCGGCAGGAGAACCACTTCATCACCCGGCTCACCGTGCGCCAGCTGGTCGGCTTCGGACGCTTCCCCTATTCGAACGGGCGCCTGAACGCCGAAGACGAGCGGATCATCACTCGCTATATCGACTTCTTCGGCCTGGAGGAGCTCGAGGGACGACACCTGGATGAACTCTCCGGCGGGCAGCGGCAGCGCGCCTACGTGGCCATGGTGCTGTGCCAGGAAACCGACTACGTGCTCCTGGACGAACCGCTCAACAACCTCGACATTGCGCATTCGGTGGAGATGATGAACCACCTGGCGCGCGCCGCCAAGGAGTTCGGCCGCACCGTGCTCATCGTGCTGCACGACATCAACTTCGCGGCGCGTTACGCCGACCGCATCTGTGCTCTCAAGGACGGGAGCGTGTTCCGCTTCGGAACGCCGGAGGAGATCATCCGCGGCGACGTGCTCACCGCCGTCTTCGGTACCCCCATCCAGGTGATCGAGGGGCCGACGGGGCCGCTCGCCTGCTACTGAAACGGTGCCTCAGACTGACACAGTCCCGCGGCTCCCCGCGCCCCTCTCACCGAAACCGGCACTAATAACACGCCGAAACCGGCACTAATAACACGCCGAAACCGGCACTAATGACGTGCCGAGACCGGTGGAAGTTGCTAAGGGTCGGCTCAGTCTCGAGATGCTGCCCGGGTTTTCATCCTGGGGAGCGTGGGGCGGCGGTGTCCCACCCGCCCATTCGAGGCCTCCACCAGGCTGCTCCGCATGGCGGGGGCAGTGTGTCGTGCCGGCATCGGACCGCGGCTTGCCTCTGTTACGCCTGTTCACCGTCTACTACGCCTGTTGGCGGTCTGCTGAAGGGTTCGGAGGCCTTCAGCAGGCCGCTAAGTGGCGTTGTAGACCCCTAAGTGGCGTAGCAAACGCATACCGTCCGCCCAACGACCACCACCACGGCACGGCAACCCCGTCACAATGGGAGCACGTGCCCGCACGCCCCCAGTACTTAGCCGACCCTTAGCAACTTCCACCGGTTTCGGTACGTTATTTGTGCCGGTTTCGGTACGTCATTAGTGCCGGTTTCGGTGGTGGGTGGTGGTTGTGCCCGCAGGCCGTCGTTAGGCGCGGGCGAGGGCGTCTCGGGCTCGTGCGGCTACCGATTCGCCGGTGAAGCCGTACTGCTTGAATAGCTGGGTTCCGGGGGCGGAGGCGCCGTAGTGGTCCAGGGAGACGATCTCGCCGTTGTCGCCGACGATTTCGCGCCAGCCGGTGGCGATACCGGCCTCTACCGAGACCCGCACGCCCGCCTCGGGCAGGACTGACGCCCGGTAGGCGTCGTCCTGCTGGGCGAACCATTCCAGGCACGGGGCGGAGACCACGCGGGTGGGCGTCCCCTCGGCCTGCAGGAGTGCACGGGCGTCGACGGCGACGCCGACTTCGGAGCCGGTGGCGATGATGGTGACGGCGGGGGCGACTGTCGCGCCGGAGGCGTCGGTGGCCTCGGCCAGCACGTAGGCGCCTCGGTGCACGCCGGCGCGGGCGGCCTCGGGGGTGGCGTGGACGGTGAGCTTTTGCCGGGACAGGATG
>NZ_JAWDJJ010000273.1:0-2217 GCF_032465695.1 Actinomyces sp. MRS3W | reverse complement strand
CGGCATCATCGTCGTCTCCCACGCCGGGGACGGCCGCCTGTACCGCTACGACGTCGCCCACCGCCTGCGCGGGCTGGTGCCGTTGACCATTTACGGGGACGTGCGCCACGGCGACCTGGAGATCGACACCGCCCGCTCGCTGGTCTACGCCGTGCGCGAGGACCACCGCGGCGACGGCGAGCCGGTCAACTCTCTGGTAGCGATCCCGCTGGACGGCTCGGCCGCCCGCGACGACTCCGCCGTCACCACCATCGTTACCGGCACTGACTTCGTGGTGGCCCCGACCCTCTCCCCCGACGGCGAGCACCTGGCGTGGATCACCTGGAACCACCCGGATATGCCCTGGGACAACGCCGAGTTGCACGTGGGTGACCTGCGCCCCGACGGCACCATCGGCTCCCAGACCGTCGTGGACGGCGGTAGGGGCTACTCGGTGTCCGAGCCGCGTTGGACCGAGGAGTGCGAGCTCGTCCACGTCTCCAACGCCTCCGGCTTCTGGAACCTGTACCGCACCGAGGGCTTCCCGCGGCGCGGCACCAACCGGGAGGGCTGGACCGAGGCGCTGCGCACCCGTCCGCTGCACCCGATCGACGCCACCTTCACCTCCCCCGCCTGGATCCTGGGACCGCACCACTTCGACGTGCTCGACGGCGAGCACCTCATCGCCTCCTGGGCGCGTGAGGGCATGTGGCACTTGGGCACGGTCAAGCTGTCCAACGGCGAACTGGAAGAATGGAATGTGGGCTGGCAGCCCATGGGCAACGTCGCCTCGTCGGCCGGACGCGTCGTCATGCTCGCCGGCAGCGAGACGGAGTTGCCGAGCATTGTCGAGGTGCGCGGGCAGGGGGTGGAGGTCCTGCGCGGATCGGGCGACTTCAACGCCCACGACGCCGGTATCTCCTTCGCTGAGCCCGTGTCCTGGGCCACCACCGACGACGCCACCGCGCACGGCTTCTTCTACCCGCCGGCCTCCGCCACACATGTGGGCGGCGACGGTGAACTGCCGCCGCTCATCGTCGGGGTTCACGGCGGCCCCACCGCCATGGATCGCACCGGCTACGACCTGCGCATCCAGTTCTGGACCAGTCGCGGTTTTGCCTACCTCGCCGTCAACTATCGCGGCTCGACCGGCTACGGCTCGGACTATCGGCGCCTGCTCAATGGCAAATGGGGCGTGTACGACGTCGACGACGTGGTCTCGGGTGCCCAGTTCCTCGCCGACTCCGGCAAGGTCGACCCGGCGCGTATTGCGGTGCGCGGAGCCTCCGCGGGCGGGTTCACCGCCCTTGCCGCCCTGGCGCGCTCGGAGGTGTTCAGCGCCGGCACCTCCCTGTACGGAGTTGCCGACCTAGCTCAGTTGGCCCGCACCACCCACAAATTCGAGTCCCACTACATTCAGGGGCTCGTAGGCGCCGAGGACCTCGACGACTCGCTTTACACGGAGCGCTCACCGCTGCACCACATCGACGACATCCACGCCCCGCTGCTTCTCCTGCAGGGCAGTGCGGACCCGATCATCCCGCCGGCGCAGGCCACCACCATGTATGAGGCGGTCAAGGCCAAGGGGCTGCCGGTGGCGCTGGAGATGTTCCACGGTGAGGGCCACGGCTTCCGCCTGGCGTCGAATATGCACCGCGCCCTCTACAACGAGTTGAACTTCTACGCGCAGGTGTGGGGTCTGGACATCCCCACCACCGATCGGGTGGCGCTCAAGGTCGACAACCTCGACCGTTGAGCGCGCCGCAGCCGGTGAACGTGTGTGCCTCCGGGCGGGCGGTATACCGCCGGCTTCGGGCTCATCTCCTCAACTTGCTGCGCTACCACCGTACCGGGTTGTTCATCCTGGCGGTGCTCACTGGCCTCACCGCCGGCGGCGGCGCCGTCGTCTTCCGGGCGGGCATTGACCTGTGGACGCGGCTGCTGACCGGCACCACCGACTACACCCAGGCCCTGGGCGCCAGCACCGGCGTGCTGGCTTTTCTGGGGTCGGGGTTCGTGGTGGCGGCGCCGGTGCTGTCCGGCTTGCTGGTCGGCCCGCTTATGCACCGCTTGGGCGCCACCACCACTGGGCATGGCGTCGCGGGAGCGATGTGGGCGGCACGGCGTGCGGACGGGGCCATGGCCCCCGGGCCGGCCGGCGCGAGCGTCGTCGCGGCCGCGCTGACCATCGGCGGGGGCGGCTCTGTGGGGCCCGAGGGTCCCATCGCCGAGCTGGGC
>NZ_JAWDJJ010000272.1:0-7263 GCF_032465695.1 Actinomyces sp. MRS3W | reverse complement strand
CCCCCGCCCCTACCGGCCGCAGACCAACGGGAAGATCGAAAGATTCCACCGCACCCTGGCCGATGAATGGGCCTACGCCCGCCACCACAGGCTCCGACCAGGAACGCGCCGACGCCTACCCCGACTGGCTCCACCACTACAATCACCACCGACCCCACACCGGCATCGGAGGCAAACCACCCATCGACCGCGCCCACAACGTCAATGGGAAGAACAACTAGACGTTCCAGTCGGACGCGTTCCCGCCGTCGGTTATGCCCTCCTCGGCGAGCGCCTGCTCGACGGCGTGCGTAGCGGTCCCGCTGCCGTAGCCCTTGCGTCCCAGCGCAGCCAGGGCGCGACGCCGACGGGTCAGCGTCGGCAGGGCGCGTGTTGTGGCGAGTTTCTTGCGGGCCAGCCTCAGCGCGGCGGTGGCTTCGTCGTCGCCGTCGATCTGGTCCAGGGCGGCGCGGATGTGCTCCTCCCCCAAGCCCTTACGACGCAGTTCGTCCGCAATCGCGCGCCGGGCGGCGCCCTTCTCCGCGAAACGGGTGCGCGCCAGGCGTGCGGCGTAGGCGGCGTCGTCGATGATGCCCGCCGCCTCCAGGCGGTCCAGCACCTCCTGGGCGACGTCGGGGGCGACCTCCTTGCGGGCAAGCAGTTGCGCGAGCGCGGCGCGCGGGGCGGCCGACCGGTCGAGGCGGCGCAAAACGAGGTCGCGCGCCGCCTCGACCTGCTCGGTATGGGCGTCGGGGGTGAGCCAGGGCATCAGAAGCCGCCGGCGTCCTCACCGAACATGGCATCGGCCTCATCGGCCGCGGCCGCCTTCTTCTTACGCCCGCCGACCTTGGCGGTGGCCTTCTCCGACTGAGCCGCCGCAGCCGTCTTCTGCGCAGCGGCCTTCTCCGCGGCCGCCTTCTCCTCCGCCTCCCTGGCCTGGCGGCCCGGCTCTCCGATTCCCAGGGTGGCCAGAATCTTATGCTCGATCTCATTGGCGAGCTCAGGGTTGTCCCGCAAGAAGGCGCGGGCGTTCTCCTTGCCCTGACCGAGCTGGTCGGTGCCGTAGGTGAACCAGGCGCCGGACTTGCGGACGATGCCGCTGTCCACGCCGAGGTCGATAATGCCGCCCTCGCGGGAGATGCCGTGGCCGTAGAGGATGTCGAACTCGGCCTGCTTGAAGGGCGGCGCCATCTTGTTCTTGACGACTTTGGCGCGGGTGCGGTTGCCGACTGGCTGATCGCCGTCCTTGAGGGTCTGGATACGGCGCACGTCAATGCGCACCGAGGCGTAGAACTTCAGGGCCTTGCCGCCGGTCGTGGTCTCTGGGTTGCCGAAGAAGACGCCGATCTTCTCACGCAGCTGGTTAATGAAGATGGCAGTGGTGCCGGTGGCGGACAGCGCGCCGGTGATCTTGCGCAGCGCCTGGCTCATGAGACGCGCCTGCAGACCGACGTGCGAGTCCCCCATCTCTCCCTCGATCTCGGCCTTGGGCACGAGCGCGGCAACGGAGTCGATGACGATGATGTCCAGGCCGCCGGAGCGGATGAGCATGTCCGCGATCTCCAGGGCCTGCTCGCCGGTGTCCGGCTGGGAGACCAGCAGGTTGTCCGTGTCCACCCCGAGGGCCTTGGCGTAGACCGGGTCCAGCGCGTGCTCGGCGTCGATGAAAGCGGCGTTACCGCCGGCCTTCTGCGCGTTGGCGACGGCGTGCAGCGCGACGGTGGTCTTACCGGAGGATTCGGGCCCGTAGACCTCGACGATGCGCCCGCGCGGCAGCCCGCCAATTCCCAGGGCGACGTCGAGCGCAACGGAGCCGGTAGGGATGACTTCCACGGGCGGACGGGTGTCGTCGCCAAGCCGCATAACCGAGCCCTTGCCGAAGGACTTGTCGATCTGGGCGAGGGCGGTGGCCAGGGCCTTGGAGCGGTCCTGTGTCTGGGTTGCAGTTGCCATTGGTCTTCCTCGAGTGTCATGCGGCTCGCCGCCGCTGCGGATACGGCTGGTCCTGGTTGCGGACGCCCCTCTCCGGGGCTCGCCGACGACGTTATGCCGGACCACTGACATGTTTCACGGCGCCTCTTCGATCCCTGTGGACGAGGGGTGCGCGAACGTCGCCTGTGGACCACAGTAGGCGAACATGTGTTCGAACCCTAGCGTCCCGCTCCGCGTGTCGTAGCCCGAGGCGCTCCCCCGACGGTAGTCACCGCTTGCGACGGCGAGGGTCGTCGCGGAATACCCAGCGTTCCGCGTCGCTGCGGTCGGTCTCATCGCACAGTGCGTGCCAGACATCACGGGGCGGGACCCCGGCATCCAGCGCCTCGACCCCGGTACGGCCGATGCCGGGCAGAACCAGGTCCTGCGCCAGTGAACGCCCGTAGGCGGATCCGAACACCGTATCGACGGCACGCCAAAACTCCGAGTGCTTCATGGGGTCCTTCAGACAGTTGCGGAGGGGGTGAGAGGAAAAGTGGGGAACAACATACGCGGTCTCCGCTACGGAGGCGGCGCGGGTGCCGGGCCGGACGGGCCGCCTATGACGTGACTGTGCCCGGCCGCACGGCCGCCGAAGCGGCCCACGACCAGGCACAGGTGGTTGAGGTATTGCCCTCGGCGACGATCGGTATCAGCGGAGCGTGAGGCCCTGCTGACGTACGAGCTCGTCGGGGACGGTGTCGGGCACGGCCACGCCCTCGGCGACGGCGATGCGATCGGAGACCTCGCGCAGCACCGTGGACAGTGGGGCGTCAAGAGCCTGGCAGATCGAGGCCAGCAGCTCGGAGGAGGCCTCCTTCTGACCGCGTTCAACTTCGGACAGATAGCCAAGGGAGACACGGGCCTGACTGGAGACCTCACGCAGGGTGCGTCCCTGGTGCTGCCGCACGGAGCGGAGCACCTCGCCGATCTCGCGGCGCAAGAGAATGTTCTCGTGCTTGCTCGCCGTGGTGTCCACGACGGCGCTGCGCCCCGCGGATGCTTGCCGCATCGGTGCGCGGCCAACCGGGCGCGCGGGGCGGGTGGTGCGGGGGTGAGTCACGTTGTTCATCGTGTGGCACAACCATTCACTGAGCGGTTTCATTCCCGCCTCCGGCGGGTGGTCCCCCCGGTGGCGTTACTGAAATCCTCGCCGAGGAAACTGGGAGGAACCTGGGGGTCATATCGGCGTTGTCCCTGGGATACCCGGTGCTATGCGCACAACGCCATTCGGTGCGGGCTCACGCCGTCGGGGCGGCCTCCAACAGCGCCCCGGCGAGAGCCAGGACAGCGGTAGTAGCGCCGTCGCGAACCGCCTCTCGATCGCCGTCCAGGTGCAGTTCACGGGCAAGCGTGCCCCAGGGGGAGCAGACGGCTACATGCACGGTGCCGGCGGGGTGCCCATCGGCGTCGCCCGGGCCCGCGACTCCGGTGGTGGCCAGACCCAGATCCGCACCCATGAGGCGGCTGACGCCCTGCGCCATCTGCTTGGCCACTTCGCTATCCACCGGGCCGGTCTGCTCCAGGCGTTCGGCGTCGACGTCGAGCAGCTCCGCCTTGACCCGGGTGGCATAGGCCACGACGCCGCCGACGACCACCGCCGACGCTCCGGGCACGCTGACCAGTGTGGAGGTCACCTCACCGCCGGTGAGCGATTCGGCGACGGCCAGGGTGAGGTTTTTCTCCTCCGCCTTGGACAGGAGGAAGCGGGCCGCCTCCACCAGGGTGCTGTGGTTGCGCTCCGTCGTCATCGCGTTCGAAGTCCCGGGCGTCTGCGTCATGCCGTTCTCTCCTCCGCCGTACCGCGAGCGATCTTGATGGCCTGCGCCACATAGTCCACGCCGGTGATCACCGTCACCACGAGCGCGGCGCCGATCGCGACGTAGGCCGCGACCGTCAACGCGGTGGCAAGCCAGCCCGGCAGGAACATGGTCCAGGGGGCGAGCAGGCCAATCAGACCAGTCATCTGCAGGGTCGTCTTGAGCTTCCCCCCACGGGAGGCGGCCATGACGGCGCGACGCAGCATCATGAAGCGCATAAGGGTGATGCCCAGCTCGCGCACGATGATGATGATCGTCACCCACCACCACAGACGTCCGGCGACGGACAGCAGGATGAAGGCGGACAGGGTGAGCGCCTTGTCGGCGATCGGGTCGGCGATCTTGCCGAAGCTGGTGATGAGTCCGCGCGAGCGGGCCAGCTGACCATCCAGCTTGTCGGTCACCGCCGCCACGATGAACACCACCGTCGCGATCATCCGCAGCACGTCGCCGGGCTGAAGCATGAGCCAGACGAAAACGGGGACCAGGATCAGCCGCAGCACCGTCAGCGCGTTGGCGATATTGAGCAGCGGAGGCGCGCTCGTCCCCTGGGCGCCGTCCGGCTCGCTGGGTGTGGTGTTCATCGCCCCCAGCCTAGATGATTCGTTCCGAGGGAGGTGAGTTATCCGGTTTCCGAGGGGTTCGGTCAGGTTCAGTCAAAGCGCGATGGCCGGGACGCGCTGGCCGGAATGTGCAGGTTGGGAGGCGCTGGCCGGGAGGCGTTGGGTGACCGGATGCACGACCGGCGACGCCGACGCCGGGCAGTCGCCCCGCCCCTTCGCCGAAACCGGCACAAGTGACGTGCCGAGACCGGCACTAATGACGTGCCGAAACCGGCACTAATGACGTGCCGAAACCGGCACTTGTAACGTGCCGAGACCGGGCGAAGTTGCTAAGGGCCGGCTAAGTCTTAGCGAGCCGCTCAGGTTTCCTGGGGGCATAGACCTGGTCATGCGGCAACCATCCTGACCGGCTGACCGGATGTGGCCTCACCCCAGAGGATGCGGGTCAGACGGCGTAGCAAGGCTTCGGGCCGGCGGCGACCGCCGGCATGGATCACAAGCAACCCCGCGGTTGGACCGTCTGCCCCCGGTTGGACCGTCTGAGAACATGTCTGGGGTGGTCCAACCGCGCTTAAGTGGTCCAACCGCGCTTAAGCGGTCCAACCGCGCAATGACGGTCCAACTAGAGTCGCCGACAACGCCCCTGGCGCAAGACCCCGGCCTGCACCATCCGTCACCCAGCCGCCGGTTACCTTACGGGTGGTCTCGGAGTGCTCAGGACCGACCAGCCACCTTTGACAAGGACGCAACGCACAACCTGGCCCAGCAACGCGGGCCGTGACCACACGAGCGATGCCAAGGCAGCACCCGACTGCCATATCGACCGGTCTCGGCACGTCACTTGTGCCGGTTTCGGTACGTCATTAGTGCCGGTTTCGGTGAAGGGGAGCGGGTCACCAGGTGAGGGGGAGGCGCGTCACCAGGAGGCGCCGCGGCCGGTGAGGCTCCAGGCGTCCTCGGAGTCCTCGTCGGCCGCCACATCATCCCAAGACTCCGAGGGGGCCACGCCCCGGTCGGCCTCGAGCGGGTCGGCGGCGTAACGATCGGCGGGCAGCGTCGTCGTCGGCTCGGTGTCGGAACCGACGACGTCGGCCGCGGGATCCTCCTCCGCTTCCTCACTGCCGGGTGCGGAGCCCTCCCCCTTGATCCAGGCAAGGGTCTCCTCCAGCTGCTCGGGCTGGACCAGCACGTCGCGCGCCTTCGAACCCTCGGAGGGGCCGACGACCTCACGGGTCTCGAGCAAGTCCATGAGGCGCCCAGCCTTGGCGAAGCCGACCCGCAGTTTGCGCTGCAGCATCGACGTCGACCCGAACTGGCTGGTGATGATGAGCTCGGCGGCCTGCAGCAGCAGGTCCATGTCGTCGCCGATCTCCTCATCGATCTGCTTCTTGACCTCGGGAACAATGACGTCCTCGCGGTACTCGGGCTGCAACTGACCCTTGACGTGGTCCACCACCGCTCGGATCTCCGACTCGGTGACCCAGGAGCCCTGCACGCGCACCGGCGTGCTGGCTCCCGGCCCGAGGTAGAGGGCGTCGCCCTGGCCAGTCAGGGTCTCGGCGCCGTTCTGGTCCAAGATGACGCGCGAGTCGAGCTGCGAGGCGGTGGCAAAGGCCAGGCGTGAGGGAACGTTGGACTTGATAAGGCCCGTGACCACCTGGGCGACCGGACGCTGGGTGGCCAGCACCAGGTGAATGCCGGCGGCGCGAGCCAGCTGGGTGATGCGCTGGATGGAGGCCTCAACATCCTTGGGGGCGGTCATCATGAGGTCGGCGAGCTCGTCGACCACCACCAACAGGTACGGGTAGGGCGCGATAACCCGCTGTGAGCCGGGCAGCGGCTGGACTTCGCCGGCGCGCACCGCCTTGTTGAAGTCGTCGATGTGCTTGAAGCCGAAGGAGGCGAGATCGTCGTAGCGCGCGTCCATCTCCCGCACCACCCACTCCAGGGCCTCGGCAGCCTTCTTCGGGGAGGTGATGATGGGGGTGATGAGGTGCGGGATGCCCTCGTAAATGGTCAGCTCCACACGCTTGGGGTCCACCAGCACCATGCGCACTTCCTCGGGGGTGGCCCGCATCATGATGGAGGTGATCATGGAGTTGACGAAGGAGGACTTTCCGGAGCCGGTCTGACCGGCGACCAGCAGGTGCGGGGTCTTGGCCAGGTTGGTGACGACGTAGTCGCCCTCGACATCCTTGCCCAGCCCCACGACCAGCGGGTGGGTCTGCTTCTTGGCCGCCTGGGAGCGCAGCACATCGCCGAGCTTGACCATCTCCCGGTCGGAGTTGGGGATCTCCACACCAATGGCGCTCTTGCCGGGGATCGGGGTGAGCAGGCGGATCTCGTCCGAGCCCACGGCGTAGGCGATGTTCTTGGCCTGGCTGGTCACCCGCGAGACGTTGACGCCGCGGCCCAGGTGCACCTCGTAGCGGGTGACCTGTGGACCGCGAGTGTAGCCGGTGACGGTGGCGTCCACGCCGAACTCGGTGAAGACGTCCTGGAGCTTGTTAACAATGGCGTCGTTGGCGTCGGTGCGGGTGGCGTGCCCGCGGCCGGGCTCGAGTAGGGAGTCGTCCGGCAGGCGGTAGGTGGAGCCGTCCGGGAGTTCCATCTGCCCCAGGGCGATGGCGTCGGCGAAATCCGTCTCGGCGACGACGGCGGGAGTCTCCTCGGTGACGGCGTCGGGTTCGACCTGGGAGGCCGGCTCCGCCGTCGTCTTGCGCCGTTTGGCGCTCTTGGCGCGGCGGGGCGCGGGGGGCTCGGCGTCGGCGCCGACAGGGATATCGACGGGCGGGTCCGGCAGCACGCTGGTGGCGTCGCCGCTGACGGCGTCGTCGCTGGTGGTGGGGGCGGGCTCGGACCGGGCCTTGGTGCGCTTGCGGCGACCGCTGCCGCGGGGACGCTTGTCGGTCTCCAGGGCGGTACGGAAG
>NZ_JAWDJJ010000271.1:0-4875 GCF_032465695.1 Actinomyces sp. MRS3W | reverse complement strand
TCACGGATGCCGGCCACGAGCTCGCCCTCGTCGGCGGGCCCGTACGCGACGCCTTCCTCGGCGTCGTGCCCCACGACCTGGACTGCGCCACCTCCGCCCGCCCCGAGCAGACCGAGGCGATCCTGCGCGAGTGGGGCAACGCCTGCTGGGACGTGGGCAAGGCCTTCGGCACGATCGGTGCGCGCCGGGGCCAGACGATCGTGGAGGTGACCACCTACCGCACCGAGGAGTACGAGGTGGGTTCTCGCAAGCCCGCCGTCGCCTACGGTGACAGCCTGATCGGGGATCTCACCCGCCGCGACTTCACCGTCAACGCCATGGCCCTGCGCCTGCCGGAGCTGCAGCTGGTCGACCCTCACGACGGGTTCGCCGACCTGACCGCGGGGGTGCTGCGCACCCCGGTATCCGCCGAGCAGTCCTTCGACGACGACCCGCTGCGCATCATGCGTGCCGCCCGTTTTGCCGCCCAATTGGGATTTGACGTGGAGCCCGAGGTCATGGCTGCCATGAGCGAGATGGCCCCTCGACTCAAGATCGTCTCCGCCGAGCGAGTGCGGGCCGAACTCGAACGCCTGCTGATCTCGCCGTGGCCGCGGCGCGGACTGGAGCTCATGGTGCATACCGGCGTGGCCGATGTGGTCCTGCCCGAGCTGTCCGCCCTGCAGGAGACCGTCGACGAGCACAAGCGCCACAAGGACGTCTATGAGCACACGCTGACCGTGCTCGACCAGGCCATCGACCTGGAGACCGGGCCCGACGGGCCGGTGCCCGGCCCGGACCTCACGCTGCGGCTGGCGGCCATCTTCCACGACATCGGCAAGCCCGTCACCCGCCGCTTCCTGCCCGACGGCACGGTCACCTTCCATGGGCACGATCACGTGGGCGCCCGCATGACCGCCAAGCGCATGCGCGCGCTGCGCTTCGACAAGCAGACCATCAAGGACGTCTCCCGGCTGGTGGAGCTGCACCTGCGCTTCCACGGTTATGCCGACGCCGCCTGGTCCGACTCCGCCGTGCGCCGCTACGTGGCCGACGCCGGGCCGCTCCTGGAGCGCCTGCACCGGCTGACCCGCGCGGACGTGACCACCCGCAACCGGCGCAAGGCCCACATGCTCGACGCGGCCTATGACGACCTCGAGGATCGCATCGCCCAGCTGCGCGAGGAGGAGGAGCTGGCCGCCATTCGCCCGGACCTGGACGGCAAGCAGATCATGGCCGAGCTCGGCGTGGGGCCGGGGCCGGTGGTGGGCGAGGCCTATCGCTTCCTCATGGACCTGCGCATGGAGAAGGGTCCCCTGGGCGAGGAGCTGGCCCGCGAGGCGCTGCACTCCTGGTGGGCGGCGCGCGGAGAGAAGTAGGCGGCGTACGCGGAAGGCGCAGTTGACGGTGTCCCGCCGGTGGGCGGCCCTGCGATCGTGGCGGCGGTGGTGTCCGTCGGCAGTGGCGGGGTCGCTAGCTGCGGTGACGGCACCGGCGGCGTCGGCACGGGTTAGCAGTCGTGATCGCCGCCGGTGGCCCGGTCTTGCTGTCTCTACTACGCCACTTTGGCGTTGGTGGTCGCCGCCGGCCGCCCTGTCTCACTACCTGTACTACGCCACTTTGCCGTCTAGTACGCCTGTTAGGGGTGTGTTGAAGGCCTGGGAGGCCTTCAGCGGTCCTCGAAGTGGCGTAGTAGACCCCGAACAGGCGTAGTAGACGCGCTGGCGGGTTGGCGGGCGCCGGTGCTCGCAACCGAGTTCGTTACCGGAGGTGCGCGTACGGCGATCACCGGGGCACCACCGGGCGCGTTACATCGGTCACTGAGATCCCACCGGGCGGGTTGCGACGGTCACCGGCGTCCACAGGCGGCGTTCGCGACACCCCTATCCACGGGGCTCGCGGGGTGCGGTGGCGCCGTCGTCGGGCCGGAAGCGATCCTGCTGGTATGCAGCAGTATCCGACCCCGCCCGAGCGCCCCCGCATGTGCTTCACCGCCGACCGCTCCGAGCACGACCTGGCTGGGCGCCGCGACCTCGTGCGCGTCGCCCGCGGCGGCTACATGGTTGTTCCCGACCGAGACACGCCACTGTGGCGCGTCAAGCAGCTCGTCACGCTGGCGCGCTGCGAGGCGGCACTGCGGGCCTCGCCGTCGGCAATTGCCCTGACCCACGAGGCGGCGGCGGTGGTGCTGGGCCTGCCCCTCCTGGAATCCGAACCGCATATTCGCCTGGCGGTGCCCGGGGATCGGACGCACAGCACCATGACCCTCCCGACCGTCATGTACGGGATGCCGGAGAGCCGACGTCGCGGGCGAGCGGTGATCCTGCGGCGCTCGACGATCACCCCGGCACCGGAGGAGGTCATCAATGTGGGTGGGCTGCGGGTGACGACGCCGCTGCGCACCGCCATGGATTGCGCCTTCGACCTGCCGCTGCGCGAATCGCTGCCCGTGGTCGACGCCGCGCTGCGAGCGGTGTGCCGTCCCGACCGCTTCAACCGGCGCTCCCACGGCGAGATGGACATCGAGGCGGCGCGCGAGCGGCTGATGCGGATGGTGGAGGGTCAGGGCAAGCGCAACGGCAAGCGCCGTGCGCGGCTGGCGGTGGAGCGGGCGGATCCGTTTGCGGAGTCGCCGGGTGAGAGCGTGCTGCGCTGGGCGGTGGGTGTTGCCGGGCTGCCGGATCCGGTGACGCAGCGGCGCTGGATCGGCGACGATGGGCGCGAGTACTTCCTCGACCTGGCGTGCGAGCCCGCCATGATCGACCTGGAGTTCGATGGCTACGGCAAGCTGGCGACGGCGGCGGACGTGCGCGCGGAGAAGCAGCGGGAAATGGTGCTGCGCCGCGGCGGGTGGACGGTGTACCGCTTCGAGTGGCGGGAGTTGCGCGATCCCGAGCGGCTAGTGCGGCGGCTGGAGAGCCTGTTCCCGCCCGAGGCCGTGCGCGGAGTGCGACGCCGCCGCGACCTGTGGCTGTAAGGGCGGGTGCGTGGGTTGCCGCGGGAGGCCCTCGCTCGCCGCCTCTACTACGCCACTTCGCCGTTGGGTAGCCTGTTAGGGGTGTGTTGAAGGGCTGGGAGGCCTTCAGCGGTCCTCGAAGTGGCGTAGTAGACGATCGAGGCGGGCGATTCACGCCTGGTGGGTGACGCGTGCGGGCGAGTGAGGTTGCGGCGTCCGCGCACTTAGCTCAGGGTCCAAGGACGCTCAGCGGGCAGGTGACGGTGCCGTCGGCGAGCGTCGCCGTCGGCCCGGTACCGGTGACCACGAGCCTGAGCGCGGGCTCCCCCACCACGGAGGTGTCGATCTGCTGCACGGCCCGGGCGAGCGACCGAGCACCCTTCTCAATCTGAGTGGCGCCCAGCTTCACCTCGACCGCGGCCCATCTGCCGCCGGGGAGAGTGAGCACGGCGTCGATCTCGTGGCCGTTGGAGTCTCGGTAGTGGTGCACCCTGCCGTCCAGCGCCTCAGTGAAGACGAGCAGATCGTGTACGACGGCGCTCTCGAAGATGAATCCGGTGGTTTCGGGATCCGTCTCGAGACGTGCGACGTCCGCTTCCAATGCTGTGAGGGCGAGGGCCGGGTCGGCCAGATGAAACTTCGGGGCAGTACGCAAACGGGCGCGCGAGCGCAGGCCGACCGCCCAGGCGGGGACGCGCTCGACAATGAATAGCCGCTCCAGCAGCTCGACGTAGCGAGCCAGCGTCTCGGGGCGGATGTCCGGGGCGACATGCTGCAGATCCCTGGTGAGGGTACGCCAAGAGACCTCGGTCGCCGTTGCCCGCGCGAGCGCCTGAATGAGTGCGCGAACGACCACTGGCTCATGCCGCGTCCGGGCCAGACGGCCCAAGTCGGCTCGGACTACGTCATCCAGGTAGCCACTCAGGGAAATCGCCGTGGCTTCCGGCGCTAACTTGGACAGCGCCGGAAAACCGGTGCGCGCGAGTGCGTTGGCTATGTCGTGGTAGGAGTGGGTGGTTGCGCTCGCGGTGGGGCGCTCCCCGTTGATGAGGGCGCGCAGGCTCACGGTCCCCGTGGAGGCGCCGCGCTCGAACCACGTCATGGTGCGCTGCCGTATGCGCAGGAAGCGGCCGGCGCCGGTGTGGCGGGTGGCATCGTCGGACGGAACGGCGGACCCGGTGAGGATGAATGCGCCCGGCCGCGGCGCGGAATCGACGGCCCGGCGAACCTGGTTCCACAGCTGCGGCGCCAGTTGCCACTCGTCAAGTAAACGCGGGCGGTCGCCGTCAAGAACGGCGTCGGGAGCGAGGTCGGCGAGGCGGCGGGTGGCGTCGTCGTCGAGGAAGGCGCAGGAGCGGGCAGAGTTCAGGCCCGTCATGGTCTTGCCGCAGGCGCGGGGCCCTTCGATGACGACGGCGCCGCCGATGTCGAGGAGACGATCCAGCTGGGTATCGATGACGCGGGGCAGATAGTCGTGCCCCAGAATCTCCCGCGTATCCATGCCAATAGTTTAGCCGAAGGCGGTGATTTGCAGGCGGTGAAGGCGGTGATGTGCAGGATGTCGAGGCGGAGGTTTGCAGGGTGTTGAGGCGGAGGTTTGCAGGGCTTCTGGACGCCTGTGGACCGGGCGGACATGGTTGGCGGCGGCGGGCGAAGGTGCCGCCGGCGTCGCCGTGCGGTGGGCCCCGGCCGCCCTTTCTTGCTACCTCTACTACGCCACTTTGCCGTCTAGTACGCCTGTTAGGGGTCTGTTGAAGGCCTGGGAGGCCTTCAGCGGTCCTCGAAGTGGCGTAGTAGACCCCGAACAGGCGTAGTAGACGACTTTGGGGGCGACCTCGGGACTGAGCGTGGGGCGTTCCGTGAGGTTGGCAGGCATGGACAGAGCAGGCGGGTGCGGGCCGGGATGGCGGGCGGCGGGCGCTATCCGCCCGGTGGGACGA
>NZ_JAWDJJ010000270.1:0-4941 GCF_032465695.1 Actinomyces sp. MRS3W | reverse complement strand
CTCCCGCCCGAGGCCCCCACCGCCGACCAGTGGCCCGACACCCTGCCGGCCCTCACCGCCGCTCGCATAAACCACATTCTCTACAGCGACGCCCGCGGCGGCGGACACCTGCACGGATACGGGTGGATCAATGGCGGAGACGAATTCCCCGCATACTGGACCGTCGACGATGTGCTTGCCGCAGCGCGGCACGTCATCGCCAACGGCGCCAAGGGAAAGCGGGCCATCACGGGCACATACCGCGGTGTCACGCTCAGAGTGGCGTACACTGAAGACCAGATCATGACGGTCACGCCGGTAAGTGGGGTGAAATGAGGATGGGGCACCTGACCGACGCCGAGTTCAGGGATCTCGTCCTCGACGTCCTCGACTTCATGGAGGACCACAGCTACCCGCGGACCGCCGTAGACGACGTGCGCGGTATTTGGCAGGACGACGCCGGGGCCGCATTCTGCATTCTGCTCAGCGACCTCCCACAGCGTGGCGTGCGACTGCCGTCCCAGCTGTGGGATCGGGTACGCGCCGAGCTTGACGACCCCGAAAACTATGGCGCTTTCGCCGAGTACGCCCCTGCCATCACCGCCTTCCAGGAGGGCCCGCCAGCCGCGGACGCGGCATAGCCCACAACCAGCCAAGCTTCGAAAGCCCTCAGCCGGTATCCGGTTGGGGGCTTTCGCATACCCGCCCTCAGGCGCGACACCAGGGCGGTTCTTGTATCCCGCGTCGCGATGACGCACCACCCCGTGAAGGAGCCAGCATGGCCGACACCACCAGCACCGACACGCCCGGCGGCGAGAGCACGACGCCCACCCCCGCCGAGCCCGCAACCGGCGGCGAGCAGGCCGGCGCCACCACGAGCGACACGCTCGGAGAGGCCGGCCTTAAGGCGCTCAAAACCGAGCGTGAGGCACGCAGGGCCGCCGAGCGCGAGCTCGCCGCTCTGCGCAAGCAGGCCACCGCTACCACCGCCGACCTGGACGCCGCGAAGGCCAAGCTCGGCGAGTACGAGCACCGTGACCAGGTGGCCGCCTGGCGCGCCCAGGTGTCCAAGGACACCGGCGTGCCCGCCGACGTGCTGCGTGGCGACACGCTCGAAGACCTGCAGGCCCACGGTGAGGCTCTGGCATCGCTCCTGCGCGCTCGCGGGCCGGTTGTGCCCGACGCCGGCAAACAGCCGGAGGGACCGGCCGCCACAGCCAGCCAGGAGTTCGTCCGCAAGCTCTTCGGCTCCGAATAAACCACCCGACTACTCAGAGAGATCATCATCATGGCTGTTTTCGACACCACGACCGGCAAGCTCGCCCTCCCGGATGAGCTTGCCGCCGGCATCATCAAGCGCACCCAGGACACTTCCGTCCTCGCGCGCCTGTCCGCACGGGAGCCCATGCGGTTTGGCAAGACCGACTACCTGACCTTCACGGACTTCCCGAAGGCAGAGTTCGTCGAGGAGGGCGCTGAGAAGGCCGCCTCCACCGTGAAGATGGCATCCGTCACTGCCGTCCCGCACAAGGCGCAGGTCACCGTCCGCCTGACCGAGGAGGTGCAGTGGGCCGACGAGGACTACCAGCTCGGCGTCCTGCGGACGATCTCCGACGAGCTCGCTGTGGCGCTCTCCCGCGCCCTCGACCTCGGCGCGATCCACCGCATCAACCCGCTCACCGGCGCTCAGACGACCTGGGACAACTACATTGCCGCTTCCACGCTGACTGTCGTGCAGGACACGGCGGACCCCGATGAGGACTTCCGCACCGCGGTCGGACTGCTCATCAACTCCGACGTCACCCCGACGGGCGCCGCCTTCGATCCCGGCTTCTCCTGGGATCTGGCGAACCTGAAGGTGAAGGACGGGTCCGGCACCACCAGCCAGCTGCGCTACCCGACCCTTGGCTTCGGCACGAACGTCACCGACTTCATGGGCTTGCCGGTCGCCCAGGGCGACACGGTCTCCGCGAAGCGTGAGGCCGCGGCCGCCACCGGCGTCCGCGCTATCGTCGGCGACTTCGCCACCGGCTTCCGCTGGGGCCTGCAGCGGTCCATTCCTGTGTCCATCATCCGGTACGGCGACCCCGACGGCCAGGGCGACCTGGCCCGCAAGAACGAGATCGCGCTGCGCGCCGAGGCCGTCTACGGCTGGTACGCGTTCACCGACCGGTTCGCCCTGGTCAAGGCCGCCTGATGGTACGACTGATCAACACGGCTACGGGCGTCGTCGTCGAGGTCGACGAGGCCACGGCCGCCAAGCTGCTGCGAGGCGGGGGCTGGAAGAAGCCGTCCGCCCGCAAGCATGCGGCCAAGCCCGCCGACGACACGAAGAAGGGGTGAGTGGCGATGGCGGACGACACCACCCCGGCGACGTTCGCCACGCCGGCCGACCTCGCCGCCCGCTGGCGCCCGCTCACCGACACCGAGCAGGCCCGCGCGCAGGTCCTCCTAGAGGACGCCACCGACATGATCAAGACAGAGTTTCCTCGCTGGAATGAGGCCAGTGAGGCGACGCTGCGCAGGGTCACGGTGGCGGTCGTCAAGCGGGCCATGATCGCTGGCCAGGGGACGGGGGCTGACGCGCTCGGCCCGGTGTCCGCACAGTCCACGACCGTGGGGCCGTTCTCGGAGTCGTTCACCTACGCGAACCCGACCGGGGACATGTATTTGACGAAGGCCGAGCGGCGCGCCCTGCGCGGCGGGGCCGGCGCCTTCGAGATTGATCTCCTCGCGGGAGGCCCACCGTGATGGACACGTGGAAGCAGCCCGCCGTCCGGGTGCGCACCACGAGCGGCGGCGTCGACCAGTACGGGGAGCCGGTGCCGGGCGAGACGGTCGAGGAGCCGCTGCCGGACTGCCTGTTCGCGCCGGGCGGCACCAGCGAGCCCGTCTCCGCGGGGGCCGCGCCAGTCGTCTCTCAGCCGACCGCCTACTGGCCGGGTGAGTGGCCGGACCTACAGCCGGCCGACCGTGTGCGCGTCGGCGGGGTCCTGTACCGGGTGGAGGGGCGTCCCGCTGCGTGGCCTCGGGGCCTCGTCGCCACGCTCGCCAGCGTGGACACGGCAGTGGAGGAGCACCCGTGGGGCGCGTGAAGTTCCGGTACTCCGTTGCCGGGTTCAGCGCGTTGCGGCGTGGCTCGGAGGCGCGGGCTGCGGTCACGGCGGCGGCCCGGGTGATCGCGGCCCGCGCCGGCGAGGGGTTCGACGTCGAGGAGCGTGTGGGCGGTTCTCGTGCGCGCGCCTACGTCAAGCCCACCACCCCCGAGGCCCGCCAGGCCGCGGCCGACCATGCGCTGGAGCGTGCGGCAGGAGGCGGCGTATGACCCGCATGACCGCCCCGGACGTCAAGGCCCTGGTCATGGCGGCCCTGGCCGCCGGCCTGGACTGCCCGGTCGTCTCCCGGCGCCCCGACAACGGCGAGGCCCCCGCCCGGTTCGTCAGGGTCATTGACACGGGCGGGACGGGCCGCGCCGACCGCATCCTGACCGTCGGCCAGGTGACCGTCGACTCCTACGCCGCCTCGACCGGGCAGGCCCGCGACCTGGCCGCCACGGTGGAGGCCATCATCTGCGACCTGCCGGCCACCACCGTGCCGGTCGCCAACGTGACGTGCACGAGCCCGGCCGAGCTGCCCGACCCGGACACCGGCCAGGCCCGCTACACCGCCACCTACCAGATCACAACCAGACTCACCGAATAGGGAAGAAACAATGGCTAACACCAATGCCGATAACGCCTTCATGGCAGGCTCCGACAACGACACCCTCTACCTCGGCCCCGCCGGCACCGACCTGTCCTCCGTCACCGCCCTCGACTCCGCTATCCCCGAGGCACTGACCGACTGCGGGTGGATCACCGACGACGGCATCATCATCGGTTTCGACGACTCCGTGGACAAGATTAGAGGCCACCAGGGCCACGGGGTTGTCCGCACCTACATGTCGGACAGCTCGACCACGTTCAAGGCGTCGCTGATCGAGCAGAAGCTGCGGCTGCTCACCGACTACATGTCCGGCGAGTCCCAGGCGGCCGAGGGCGGCGGCGAGGTGACGATCACCGCGAAGGCCTCCCGCCAGGTGGTCCGCATGGCGGCTGTCGCCGACATGTTCGACGTGTCCACCGGCCGTCACCGCCGCTATGTCATGCCCATCGTCGAGCTCGGGGAGCGCGGCGACCAGGAGTTCCAGGTCGGCTCCCTGACTGTCCTGGAGTGCAACCTGGAGATCATCGGCGACTACAAGCTGATCTCCAACGAGTCGGGCCTGCTGGCCGGCTGAGCCACCTGACCCCGCCCCTGGGGTGCGTGCGGTCCTCCCGCACCCCAGGGGCGGCACCACACCACCACGAGGGGACCAACTAGTAGGAGGACCCGCAAATGGCAGCAGCAAGCAGCACCCGGAGGAAGGCGCCGTCGGCGGCCGAGCAGGCACGCCGCGAAGCACAGTCCAGGCAGGACAAGGGCGAGACCACCCCCGTGGACGTTGACCTGTGGGGCGTCACCGTCACCGTAGACCCCGACATGCTCACCGACGCCGAGATCATGGAGTGGATGATCATCTCCTCCGACGAGGAGGAGACCGACCAGGCCCGGCTAACCGCCCAGATGAAGGCAACGAAGATGCTGTGCGGCGGCCGGTACCGGCAGGTCATCCGGGCGATCCGCGCCGCCAACGACGGGCGCGCCACCATCGAGGACACCGCGCAGATCCTCGCCCGCATCATGGAGGCCATCTCCCCGGAAGCATGAGCCTCATCCCCCTCCTGGCCCGCTACTGGGGGGAGATAGAGGCAGACCTACAACGCGTCTACCGGGTGGACCTGACGGGCCTGTGGACCGGTGAGCTGACCCTGCGGCGCGTCGCGGTACTCGTCCACGGCCTACCCCAGGGCAGCGCCCTGGACAAGGCCAAGGGCGGCGACCGCTACTGGACGGAGGAGACCGCCGCGACCCTGATGGGCC
>NZ_JAWDJJ010000269.1:0-4414 GCF_032465695.1 Actinomyces sp. MRS3W | reverse complement strand
GAGCCGGTGCCGCCGTGTTCCGGCCGCCGCGCTTGCCGCGCCCGCCGCCACGGCGGCGCGAACGGCTCTGGGAGCGCTGCGCATCGGCCATCGCCTGGGCGATAGCGCCGTGTACGGCGTCGCGCACGGCCGCCTCGGTACGCCCGGATTGGCGCCGTTGCAGGGCGACGAGGTCCTTGTCCCGGTCGAGCTCCTGCCCGGTGCCATCCAGCGCCACAAACGACATGCGCAGATGATCGGGTAGATGCTGGTCGACCTCCTCCCAGTCGGCCTCGGTGATGTCGACGTTGCGCAGCGCCATCACCACCTGGGTGAAGGCCTCCCGGAAGGAAGTCTCCGGAGCGGACGGCGGCGTGAGCCTCTCGGCCGGGGGCGCGTCGTCGGCCGCATCCGGGGCACCGGTGCGGTCGAGGCCCGCGGCCGCGGGGAAGCGGTCGACCAGGGCCTGCCACACCTGCGCCCCGACGTCGGGGGCCGGCACGAGCTGGCGGCGTACCCGCTTGGGCAGGGCGCGGATGGTCGCCACCACCAGCTCGGGGCGCAGCCCCGGCACCAGCCAGTCAAAGCCGTCCGGGCTAACCCGCCCCAGGACCTCAAGGGGAATGAGCACGCTCACGCCGTCGTCCGCAGCGCCCGGCTCGAATACGTAGTCCAGGCCGAGCGTGAGGTCGCCCTGCGCCCAGGAGTCCGGGTAGCCGACGGTGTCGTCGCCGCCCGGCAGCAGTAGCTCCCGGGTGAAGTCGAGCAGGTCGGGGCTGTGGCGGCGCTGCCGCTTCCACCAGGCGTCGAAGTCGTTGGCGCCGTAGATGTCGTCGGGGACGCGATCGTCGTAGAAGTCGAACAGGGCCTCGTCACTGGCCAACAGGCCGTGCTCGCGGCGGCGCTGCTCGACGTCGCCGAGTTCCTCCACCAGCTCGCGGTTGCGTTCCACAAAGTCGTGTCGGGCGTGCCAGCCGCCCTCGACCAACCCGGAGCGGATGAACATCTCCCGTGCCAGCTCGCGGGCGTCCGCCGTGCCCACGGAGGCGAGGTTGGCGGGCCGGTCGGCCACCAGCGTCATTCCGTACAGGAGGATCTTCTCGTGCACCATGGCGGCGCCGCGCCGCGTGGACCAATAGGGCTCCCCGTAGACCCGGTGGGTGAGTCCGGCGGCGGTGGCGGCCTGTTCGATCCAGCGGCCATCAACCTTGGCGACGGTGCGGGCGAACAGGCGGGAGGTCTCCACCAGCTCCGCCGTCATGACCCAGTCGTAGCTCTTGCGGCGCAGCCCGGAGCCGGGCCAGATGACGAAGTGACTGCCGCGGGCCCCGGCGTACTCGCGCCGCCGCTCGTCCCAACTGCCCACATTGGACAGCAGTCCCACCAGCAGGGAGCGGTGGATGGCGTCGGCGCTGGGGGTGTCTGCGCTGCGGCCGAGGGCGACGACGGCGGCCGCCACATCCCCGTTGGCGATGGTGGCCGCCTGCGTGCCCGGCTCCAGGCCGGCGGCGGCCGCGCGCACGGCGTTCGCGGTCGGCAGGTCCACGGGGGCGGCGGCGAGCCCCAGCGGGCGGGCGAGTTGCCGCAGCTGGTTGTACACGTCCTGCCACTCCCGCACCCGCAGGTAGTGGAGGAACTCGGCCCGGCACATGCGGCGGAAGGCCGAGCCGGACAGGTCGCGCTGCTGGGTGCGCAGGTAGCGCCACAGGTTGAGGTAGGTGAGGAAGTCGCTGGTCGGTTCGGCGAAGCGCCGGTGCAGGGCATCGGCCGCCTCCTGCTTCTCGGCGGGGCGCTCGCGCACATCCTGCATGGACAGGGCGGCCACAATGACCATGACCTCGCTCACGCAGCCGAGCTGGCCGGCCTCCAGCAGCATCCGGCCCAGACGGGGGTCGATGGGCAGCCGCGCCAGGCGTCGGCCGACGTCGGTCAGTCGGGGTCCGCCGACGCCGTCGTCTCCCCGACGCCGTCCCTTCCCGGAGACGCCGCTCGCCTCAATGGCACCGATCTCGGTGAGTAGTTGGACGCCGTCGCGCACGGCGCGCGAGTCGGGGGCGTCGAGGAAGGGGAAGTCCTGTACGGCGCCCAGGCCCAGGGCCGCCATTTGCAGGATGACCGAGGCCAGGGAGGTGCGCAGGATCTCCGGCTCGGTGTACTCCGGGCGTGAGTCGTAGTCGGCCTCGGAATACAGGCGGATGGCGATGCCGTCGGCCACGCGCCCGCAGCGGCCCGAGCGCTGGTTGGCGCTGGCGCGGCTGACCGGCTCAATCGGCAGGCGCTGGACCTTGGTGCGGTTGGAATAGCGGGAGATGCGCGCCAGCCCGGGATCGACGACGTAGCGGATGCCGGGCACCGTCAGGGAGGTCTCGGCGACGTTCGTGGCCAGCACGATGCGTCGGCACGTGTGCGCCTCGAAGACGCGGTGCTGCTCCGCCGATGACAGCCGCGAGAACAAGGGCACGATCTCGACCGCCCCGGGGGTGGCCGAGCGCCCGTGCGGGGTGTAGCGCGGGCCGAGGTGGTCGATGAGGGCGGACTCGGTGTCGCGGATGTCCCGCTCCCCGGCCAGGAAGACGAGGATGTCTCCGGGGCCTGCGGCCATGAGCTCGTCGACGGCGTCGAGAATCCCGGTGACCTGGTCGCGCTCCTCCTGCGCTGCGGAGTTTCGGGCAGAGGAACCGGAGGATCCGGCCGCGGTAGCGCCGGGGGACTCCCGGTCGGCGGGGCCCGTGGAGCCCGCGGCACCGGGGGCGTCATCGTCCGGGACCAGGGGCCGGTAGCGGATCTCCACCGGGTAGGTGCGCCCGGAGACCTCCACCACCGGTGCGGGCACGCGGAACGTCCGCCCCCGGTCGCCCGTCTCATCGCGGCCGAAGTGGGCGGCGAAGCGCGCCGAGTCGATGGTGGCGGAGGTGATGATGACCTTGAGGTCCGGGCGCTGGGGGAGGAGCCGGGCCAGGTAGCCGAGGATGAAGTCGATGTTGAGGCTGCGCTCGTGGGCCTCGTCAACGATGATCGTGTCGTAGCGGCGCAGCAGCGGGTCGGACTGGATCTCCGCCAGCAGGATGCCGTCGGTCATGAGCTTGACCAGCGTGCCCGGGCCGGTCTGTTCGGTGAAGCGCACCTGGTAGCCGACCACGCCGTCGGGCCCGATGGGGGTGTCCAACTCGTGGGCAATGCGCTCGGCCACCGAGCGGGCGGCGATGCGGCGCGGCTGGGTGTGCCCGATCATGCCGGTGACGCCGCGGCCGAGCTCCAAGCAGATCTTGGGCAGCTGCGTGGTCTTGCCCGAGCCGGTTTCCCCGGCGACGATGACGACCTGGTTGTCGCGGATTGCCGCGGCGATCTCCTCCCGCCGGGCGGAGACGGGCAGCTCCTCGGGGTAGGTGATATGCGGGACGGCGGCGCGGCGGGACGCCAGCTGTTCGTCGGTGAAGCCGCGCCATTCGCGGCGGCGGCCGGGGCGGCGCCGGGGCTTGTCCGTGTGGGCGCGACGGGAGCCGCGGGAGCGCCGACGAGAGTCGTCGCCGGGGTGGCCGGGGGCGGTCGGGTTCATCTCGCTGCTCATATAAGAGCCCATTGTCCCCTCACGCCGGTCCCAAGGCCATTCCATGTGCGGCAGGGATGTCGGGTTGGTCGGTTGCGGGGTTGAATGGGGGCGTGCGCAGTGAGGCGAGCCGACGGACGGGACAGGCATCGGGAACAGACGGCGGGCAGGTCGGGGAGACGGCCAGTGCCGCTGAGCCGGGCGGGTCTCCCTGCGGCCTGTTCGTGGGTCTGACGGTCGTTGACGTCATCCACCTCGTTGACGCTCCGCCCGGCTCGGACGAGAAGATCCGCGCCCGCGATCAGGTGGTTGCGGCCGGCGGCCCCGCCACCAATGCTGCCGTCGCCTTCGCCGCCCTGGGAGGCCGCGCTCTGCTGGCCGCTCCGGTGGGGACCGGGCCGCTGGCGCAGCTGGTGCGTGCGGACCTGGACGCCTGCGGCGTCGAACTGTTGGACTGCGCGGCGCCGATGGACGACGGCACCGCGTCGGGGCTGTCGGTGTCCTCATGCACCGTGAGTGCCGCGACCGGGGAACGCTCGGTCGTGTCCACAAACGCCTCCGGCCATGCCGACCCCGCCCTCTTACGAGCACTGGCCGCCGCCATCGCCGCCAGGCAGCGGCCGGCGCCCGACGTCGTCCTCGTGGACGGCCACTACCCCGACCTGGGCCGGGCCGCACTCGACCTGGCGCGGGCCGTGGGTGCACTGGCCATGATGGACGCCGGCTCCTGGAAGGACGATGCCGCCGACCTGCCGGGCCGCTGCGACGTCGTCGCCCCCTCCGCCCGCTTCTACCCGCCCGGCCGGACCGGGCCGCTGCGGGAGCCCGACGACGTCGCCGCCTGGCTGGTGCGGGCGGGTGCCGGCGCCGTGGTGCTCACCCGGGGGG
>NZ_JAWDJJ010000268.1:0-3244 GCF_032465695.1 Actinomyces sp. MRS3W | reverse complement strand
GTGCAGGCAGGCACAACCGCCACGAACTGACCCACCACCGCCAGCGCATCCACCACGATGAGCAGAGCGATCAGCCCGGCACCATGCACGGCGTCGGCCAGGGCCAGCAGCGTGATCCCGCAGGCGGCCAGCCCCGTACCGCCAAGAATCCAGGCATAGGCCAGGTGGTCGCCCCGCCGTCTGGCCCCCAGCAGCGCCGTCACCGCCCACGCGAGCGCCAATACCGCCGCAAGCCAGATCGGCAGTGCCGCCTGCCCTCCGGCCGACGGCTGGGCGACCTCGGTCATGAGGGCGGGCCCCAGGCAGAGCGCGGCCAGCCCCAAGGGCAGCGCCTGGACCAGTTCCAGCAGCAGGCCGGCAATAACGGTGCGACGCACACGCGCAATCGACAGGTCGCCGCGGCCGATCGGGTGCTGCTCGCCCAACGTCCCGGTGTCCATCATGACCCAGTCGATGCCGACCGCGGCCTCCAGACTCCCGAGCATCCGCCGCAGCGCCACGTAGGCGGCCTCCACGCGTCCCTGAGCTGCATACCAGTGCGGGGTCTCCGGCAGCGTCAGCGCGAGCAGCAGCGAGACCACCGCGCCCAGCACAACCACCATCCATGCGGCAATCGCCCCCTGCCCGGCACCAAGCAGCCCGCCTAGCCCTCCGGCCAGAATCGCCAGCGCCGCACCCGCGGGCGCGGTGGCGCGCACCCGCGGCATGAGTCGACGGTGCCCATGCTCGGCGAGCTCATGGGCGAGCTTGGGAACGACGACAGCATAACCGCCCAGCCCCAAGCCCACGGTGCCGATGCCGACCAGCCGCAAGAGCTGCACCTCGGCCGCGGCGGCGCCGGCACCAAGCACAACCAGCAGGGCGCAGCCGAGAAAGGCCGGGCGGCGCCCGAACGCGTGGGAGACGAAGTCCGCTCCGGGGGCGCCGATGAGCGCCCCGAGCGGCAGCGCGGATAGCAGGAGCAGCACCGACGGCAGCGCCTCAAGGGCGGTGGCGCCCTGCATGGTGAGCGCGGCCCGGGCGGCGGAGTCGAGCGCCAAGGCGGTGCCGGTCGCACCCCAGGCCGCCCCCTCGGTCATACCGGAGCTGACGAGCAGGGCCCGCAGACGTCTTTGCGCCGGGGTGTGTGCAACCCTCATCATGAATTGTCTTCCTGCCGGGATAGACCGCGTCCCGGGCCACGACGCCCGGGGTATGCGACCATGGGCCCCGTTCGGTGGGGCGCACGAGTCTTAGGATGCCTTTGTGCTGACAATGCTGTCTACCCCTTCGTGGCTCATCCTCATCGTCGCTGCCGCCTCGATCGGACTGGCCAAGACCGCCCTCCCCGGCGCGGCCACACTGGCCGTGGCCCTGTTCGCCACGGTGCTGCCAGCCAAGGAGTCCACCGGCACCATGCTCATCCTGCTGCTCGTCGGGGACGTTTTGGCCATCATTATGTACCGCCGCGACGCCGACTGGGCGACATTGCGGCGACTCGTCCCCGGGGTGCTCGCCGGCGTGGTGCTGGGAGCGCTCTTCCTGCGCGTGGCTTCCGACACGGCGACCAAGCGATTCATCGGCATCCTGCTCATCGCCCTCATCATCATCACCCTCGTGCTCATGCGCCTGCCCCGGCCGCCGCAGATCCAGGGGCGGGTGGGGCGCGCCGTCTACGGCACCCTGGCGGGGTTCACGACCATGGCGGCGAACGCGGGCGGCCCGGTCACCACCATGTACTTCCTCGCCTCCCGCTTCTCGGTGACCACATTCCTGGGGACCACCGCGTGGTTCTACTGCATCGTCAATCTGGTCAAACTGCCCTTCTCGATCGGCCTGGGCATTATCCGCACGGACACCCTGGGGGTGGACCTGGTGCTCGTGCCGGTGGTGGTGGCGGCGGCCTTCGCCGGCCGCTGGCTGGCCAGCCGCATGAACAACAAGATCTTCGACCCCCTGGTCACCGTGCTCACCGTCATCTCCGCGGCCTACCTGCTGGTGTGAGGCAGCCTCCAGCGAGCGCGCGGCCGGTTGAGTAAGAGCGGCCGGAAACTCGCCTATCCTGGGGTGGCCCTGCAAGGACGCCCCGAGGAGGAACCGTGTCACCCACCCCGCGTCCCGCATCGACCCATGCGACCCAACAGGATGTTGCAGCCGCCGCCGGCGTCTCGCGCGGTCTGGTTTCTTTAGCACTCAAGGGCGAGGGCCGCATGTCGGAGGAGACCCGACGGCGCATTCTCGACGCCGCCGCCAAACTCGACTACCACCCCCATGCCGCGGCCGCGGAACTCGCCGCCCGACACTCCCAGCGGCTCGCCGTCGTCGTTCCGTATCTGGACAATCCCTTCTTCGACCTGCTGTTGCGTGCCCTGCGGCGGCGGGCCAAGCAAGCCGGATACACCCTCGTCGCGCTCGTCTCCGACCTCGCCGACGACCTGGAGAGTTCCACGATCGACGACGTGCTGTCGCTGCGCCCGGCGGGCCTCATCCTGCCGGGGACCTCCATGACAACGAAGGAGCTGCAGGATCTCGGTGCACGCGTCCGGCTGTGCGTCATCGACCGTACCCTGCCGGAGTCGGCCGGCATTGCCACGGTCCGGCTCGATGAGGCCGACGCCGCCCGGTTAACCGTGGAGCACCTCGCCTCCCAGGGGTATGAGCGCCTGGTTTTCCTCTCCCCCGCCCTCCGGCTGCAGGAGACGATTCTGGGCGAGCGTGTTAAGGAATGCCGCGCCGCCGCCGCGGCCGCCGGACTCGGCTTCGCCGAAGTCAATGCCGACGCCGGAGTCAAGGCGGCCATCTCGCAGGCACTGGCCACGGGCACCGGCCCGCTCGGCCTCATTGCCTACAACGACCTGTTGGCCATCGACGCCGTCGCCGCCGGGCTCAGCCTGGGGCTGAGGATCCCCGCGGATTTGGGGATCTCCTCCTATGACAACACCTCCCTGGCGGAACGCGCCGAGCTGCGCATCACCAGCATCGATCAGCACCCGGACATGTTGGCGACCGGCGCCCTCGAGGCGCTGCTGGCACCGGGGACCGGCTCCGTCTTCCACCGGGTCGTGCCGGCGCAGCTGGTGGCGCGCTCCTCGACGGCCCGCCGCTGAAGCGCGCTGGCACCTCCCGACGCACGCTGCCGCACGCCGAGGCGTCCCGTGCACCCCGCCAGGACCGGCGCATCCGCTGCGTCCGCCTCCCCACCGACACCCTCACCCGACGCCCCGCCAGGACCGGCACATCCCGCTTCACACTCGCGCTTCCCGGC
>NZ_JAWDJJ010000267.1:0-37725 GCF_032465695.1 Actinomyces sp. MRS3W | reverse complement strand
GTCTCCTGCAGGGCGGTGGCGAGCACCTGGCCCAGGCCCGTCGTCGTCCCTGACTCGGCCTCCTCCTCCGCCTGACGCCGGTCGGCCGGCAGGGCCACGAGCCGGGCCGCGTCGAGGAACCACGTGGTGCCCTGGGCGGCAGGCGCCTGAGCCGCTGGTGGGACCTGAGCCGGCTGTAACCGCAGCAGGTCTACCTCCCGGATCTGCCCCAGAGGGCCGGGAGCGTGCAGGACGGTGCGAGCAACGACATGCGCGTCGCTCACCGCCTGCGCGGTGCCGGGACCGCCGTCGGGCAGCGGGAGCAGCGTGAGGACGTCGTCGGGGCGGGCGTGCGCCCAGCCCTCGGCCAGCGCGACGGCAACGGCGTCGGCGCCCAGCCCCAGGCCCGGCGCCACCACCGGAATGCCGCCGGGTTCGGGATACATGGGCCCCGGCGCGAGCAACACTCGCATGCGTCTGCTACCCGCTCGCACTCAGTCCGCGGCGACCACACCGCCGAGGCGGGCCAGCAGCAGGATTTCCGCGGCGACAATGTGCTCCAGGTCGCCCAGGTGCATGGACTCGTCCTCGCTATGAGCGCGCGAGTCCGGATCCTCAATGCCGGTGACGAGGACCTGGGCGCCCGGGAAGGTCTCCTTAAGAGTGGAGATGAAGGGGATGGAACCACCCTGGCCGATGTTGACGGCCTCGGTACCGAAAGCGGTGCTCAGCGCCCAGTGGGCGGCGTCGCCAGCCGGGGTGTCGGTGGTGCCGTCGAAGGCCGGCCCCATCTCCCCGGCGCTGACCGTGAGGTGCGCGCCGAAGGGCACATGCGAGCGCAGGTGAGCGGTCAGGGCATCCAACGCGGCGGCCGGGTCCTGTCCGGGGGCGATGCGCAGGGACAGGCGCGCAGTGCAGCTGGGGGCCAGCACATTGCCCGACACCTGCAGGGGGGTGACCTCCATCCCGATGACGGCGAGGGCCGGCTTCGTCCACAGCCTGGCGGTGAGGTCGCCGGTTCCCGCCAACTGGACACCGTCGAGCACGCCGGCGTCGGCACGGAAGTCCGCCTCGGCGTAATCCGGGAAACCGGCCGTGGCCGCGGGGCGGGAGACGAGCCCGGGCACGGCGACGTCACCGTGCTCATCGTGCAGGGTAGCCACCAGCCGGCACATGGAGGTGACGGCGTCGAGCACCGGGCCGCCGTACTGGCCCGAGTGCAGGGCGTGGTCGAGCACGTCCAGGCGCGCATCCACCTGGATGACGCCGCGCAGGGAGGTCGTCAGTGCCGGCACCCCCACCTTCCAGTTGGAGGAGTCGGCCACGACGATGACGTCGGCATCCAGCTGCTCCCGGTAGGTGTCCAGGAAGGTGGCGAAGGAGGGGGATCCGATCTCCTCCTCCCCCTCGATGAACACGGTCACCGAACAGGGCAGCTCGTCGTCGTTGAGTTCAGCCAGCAGCCGCAGGGCGTGCACATGGGCGATGACGCCGGCGCCGTCGTCGGCGGTCCCCCGCCCGTATAGACGCTCGCCGCGCTGTTCGGCGCGGAAGGGGTCGGCCTGCTGCCATGCCTGCGGGTCGCCGACCGGCTGGACGTCATGGTGGGCGTACAGCAGGACGCGCGGTGATCCGGCCGGCCCATCGCGGTGGGCCAGAACCGCCGGACGACCGGGACCGTCGGGACCGGTCACCGACACCACCTGCGCCTCTAAGCCGGCGGCGGCCAGCAGAGAGGCGACATGGTTGGCGGAACGCTCGACCTGGGCGGGGTCGTGGCCGGAGGCGGAGATGGAGGGGATGCTCACCAGCTCCTTGAGGTCACGGACCACGTGGTCGTAGGAGTCATGGACGGCGGCACGCGCGGCGGCAACTGAGATCATGAGTTGCAGAGTAGCGCGGCCCAGCCGCTACGCTGTCGCCTGTGAACCTGTTCGACAAGCTTCCGTTCAAGAGGCGCAGCGAGGCCGCCGAGGAAGCCACCACGGCCGCCCCCGCCAAGAAGTCCGGCAAGGGCCGCCCCACGCCCAAGCGCAAGGACGCGCAGGCCCGGCATATGCACCCGATCGTGCCCGCCGACCGCAAGGCCGCCAAACGGGAGGCGCGCGCCCGGCAGGACGAGGCGTGGGAGCGCCAGCGCATCGCCATGCAGACCGGCGATGAGCGCTACCTTCCGGCTCGTGACAAGGGCCCGATCAAGCGGTACATCCGTGACTATATCGATGCCCGCTACTCGCTGGGCGAGCTGTTCATGCCGCTGACCCTGGTCCTGCTTATCGTGTTCATCGCCTTCTCCTCCCAGCAGTCCCTGCTCAGCTACTACTTCATGCTGATCATCTACGTGTTCCTGTTCGTGGCCATCGGTGACGCGGTGGTCTGCTGGCGGCTGCTGCGGCGCCGGCTGTACGCCAAGTTCGGCCGGGACAAGGTGCAGGAGCAGGGAATGATCTTCTGGTACATCTTCTCCCGCTGCTTCAACCTGCGGCGCTGGCGTCAGCCCGCCCCCCAGGTGGCGCGTCGCGAATACCCGTCCTGAGCACCACAACGAAATAGTTGCGCGGCAGTACTAGTGTCTGCCTAGACTGTGGTCATGGTCGCATATCGTCATCTTGGAAGCTCCGGGCTGAAGGTCACGGAGATCACCTACGGCAACTGGCTCACCCATGGTTCCCAGGTGGAGGCGGACACCGCCATCGAGTGTGTTCATACGGCACTCGACCTGGGCATCACCAGCTTCGACACCGCCGACGTCTACGCCAATACAGCGGCGGAGGAGGTACTCGGGCGGGCGCTCAAGGGACAGCGCCGCGAGTCCCTGGAAATCTTCACCAAAGTCTACTGGCCCGTCGGCCCCAAGGGCCCCAACGACGTCGGCCTGTCCCGCAAGCACATTCTGGAGAGCATTGACGGCTCGCTGACCCGGCTGGGCACCGACCACGTGGACCTCTACCAGGCGCACCGCTATGACTTTGAGACGCCGCTGGAGGAGACCATGCAGGCCTTCGCCGACGTCGTGCGGGCGGGCAAGGCCCTGTACATCGGCGTCTCGGAGTGGACGGCCGAGCAGATCCGTGCCGGCCAGGAGCTCGCCACCCAAATGGGTTTCCGCCTGGTGTCCAACCAGCCGCAGTACTCCGCCTTGTGGCGGGTCATCGAGGAGAAGGTCGTGCCGGCCTCGACCGAGCTGGGCATGGGCCAGATCGTCTGGTCCCCCATGGCCGAGGGCGTCCTGTCCGGCAAGTACCTGCCCGGGCAGCAGCCGCCGGCCGGCTCACGCGCCACCGACGAGAAGGGCGGCAAGGAGATGATCAGCCGTTGGATGCGCGACGACGTGCTCACCGCCGTCCAAAAGCTGAAGCCGATCGCCGCCGAGGCCGGGTTGACCATGCCACAGCTGGCGATCGCCTGGGTGCTCCAGCACGACTTCATCTCCGCCGCGCTGGTCGGCGCCTCGCGCCCCGAGCAGTTGGTGGAGAACGTCAACGCCTCCGGCGTCAAGCTGGGCAGCGACGTTATGGACGCGATCGACGCGGCCCTCGCCGACGTTATCGAGCGGGACCCGGCGCTCACCCGGTCTCCCGAGGAGCGTCCGGCCTGAGCCCCGCCTGGGGCCTGTCTCAGCGCAAACGGCGCGGGGCAGTTGCCAGGGCGCGGTTGATGCGTCCGGGCCAGGCCGGCCCGTTGTAAATGAAGGCCGTGTACGCCTGGAGGAGGTCGGCCCCGGCGTCGAGCATGAGTTCGGCATCCATGATGGAGGAGATGCCGCCAACGCCGATGATCGTGGGCCCCTCCCCCAGGCGGGCGCGCAGGCGGCGCACCACCTGCAGCGAACGCGGCAGCAGCGGCGCGCCAGACAGGCCGCCCTCCCCCAGGTCGTGGTCGATGGTGGTGTTGGTGGCGACGACGCCGTCCAGCTTCATGTCAAGCACCAGGTCGGCGACGGCGTCGATATCCTCGTCGGCCAGGTCCGGGGAGATTTTCACCAGCAGCGGCACGTGGCGTCCGGCGGCGGCGTCGCCAGCCTCGCGCACGGCGGCGAGGATGGGCCGCAGCGCCTCGACCTCTTGCAGGGTGCGCAGGCCGGGAGTGTTGGGGCTGGAGACGTTGACCACCAGGTAGTCGGCCCAGCGGGCCACTTTCGCGGCCGAGTAGGCGTAGTCGGCGGCGGCTTCCTCAAGCGGGGTGGTTTTGGTCTTGCCGATGTTGGCACCGACGACGATGGAGCGTCCGCGGGGGGTTGAACGCAGCCGACGCAGGCGCTCTGCGGCCTCGTCGGCGCCGGAGTTGTTGAAGCCCATGCGGTTGCGGACGGCACGGGTGGTGGGGTAACGCCACATGCGGGGTTTGTCGTTGCCCGGCTGGGGTCGGGCGGTGAAGGTGCCGACCTCCACGAAGCCGAAGCCGAGCATGTCCATGCCCTCGACGGCCTGCCCCTCCTTGTCCATGCCCGCCGCCAGGCCCAGGATTCCCGGAACCGGGCGCACGAAGGGGCCGCCTTGGTTAGCGGATGGCACCGGGAAGGCGGGGCGGCGCCCGAAGGCCTGCCGGACGACGTCGCGCACGAAGGGCACCTTGCTGGTGGCCTCGATCGCCTCCAGGCAGATGTCGTGGATGACCTCGGGGTCGATGTGCGTGAAGACGGTCTTGTACAGCAAGTCGTAAAGCACGGCTCCAGCGTACTCGCAGCGGGCGCGACCACGCATAGATGCCTCGGGAGCAAGTCCTGTCCGCTAGCCTTGGTCCGCACACAATCAGCACAGCCATGCCCGGCACTGAGCCGGCCATTGTCCGGCAACGAGGTGGGTTCCGTGTCATTCAATCGCAATATCAAGCTCGACCCCAACCGGGTGCAGACGCGCTCCAGCGGCAGACGGGGCGCCGCCATCGGTGGCGGCTCGGTGCTCGCAGTCCTGGCCGTTTTCCTCCTCTCGCAGGTCACCGGGGTGGACCTGTCCGGTCTGCTGGGCGAGCAGGAGGCGGTGTCGGGCACCTCCACCTCATCCACCATCGACACCTCCATGTGCACCAGCGGCGACGCCGCCAACCAGTACACCCAGTGCCGCATGGTCGCCACCGCCGAGTCCCTGGATGCGGTATGGAGCGAGCAGCTGCCCGCCCAGGCCGGCACCACCTACGCTGAGCCCGGCTTCATCCTGTGGGACGGGCAGTCGGTGTCCACCGCATGCGGTTCGGCGTCCAGCGCCGTCGGGCCCTTCTACTGCCCGGGCGACTCCAACGTCTACCTCGACATGAGCTTCTTCTCCGATATGGAGTCCACGCTCGGAGCCGCGGACACGCCGCTGGCCGAGGAGTACATCGTCGCGCACGAGTTCGGCCACCACATTCAGAATCTGCTCGGGGTCATGGACACCGCCGACCGCTCGGGAACCGGCGCGGACTCCGACTCGGTGCGCACCGAGCTGCAGGCTGACTGCTACGCGGGCGTGTGGGTGCACTATGCCGCCACCACGGTGGACCCCGACACCGGCACGGCCTTCCTCGTCGAGCCCACCCAGGATGAGATCGCCACCGCAATCAGCGCCGCCGAATCGGTGGGAGACGACCACATTCAGCAGCGTTCCAGCGGCACCATCAACTCCGACACCTGGACGCACGGCTCCTCCGAACAGCGCGTGCGCTGGTTCACCACCGGCATGAACTCCGGCTCCCTGGAGCAGTGCAACACCTTCTCCGTGGCCGGCTCCCAGCTCTGAGGCGCGGCTCCTACAGTGGTGCCATGACTCCTGCCAGCGCCACCCTGCCCTCCCCCGACGCCGTCGTCCTCAAGGGGGTGCGGGAGGAACCGTCCGTCGACGACGGCGTGCGCGTCCTCGTGGACCGGCTGTGGCCGCGGGGCGTGAGTAAGGAGCGCGCCGCCCTGGATCAGTGGGCGAAGTACGCCACCCCGTCCACCGAGTTGCGGCGGGCCTTCCACTCCGGCCAGTTGGGCTGGCCCGAGTTCGTCGACGCTTACCGCGCCGAGCTGACCGAGCATCCCGCGGCGGCCGCCGTCGAGGAGTTGCGGAGCCGTGCGCTTAGCGGCCGGGTCACGCTGCTGTTCGCCGGCCACGATCACGACCACACCCACGCCCGGGTGCTGCGCGAGGCTGTCCTCGGCGTTCCCGACCCGGACCTGCCCTGAGCCTCATGCGCGTTGCCGAACTCGCTCGGCTCACCGGCACCACCGTGCGCACGGTCCGCTACTACCACAAGCTGGGGCTGCTGCCCGTGCCCGAGGAGCGCGGAGGCTGGCGGGACTACAGCCTCAGCCATGTGGCTCGCCTGTCCCGCATCCGCTGGTTGGTGCAGGCGGGCATTCCGCTCCGGGCCATCGGCCGCATCCTGGACTCCTCCGCCGACCGGACGGCTCGGCCGGATGCCGGCTCGACCAGTGACGCCACCGTGATCGAGGATCTGTCGGGAGCCCTCGAAGCCGTCTCGGCGCACCTGGAGGAGGTGACCCGGCAGCGCGACATGCTGGTCACCTTGCTGGAGCGTGCGCACGAGGGGCTGACCGTCTCCCCCATGCCGCCGCGCATGGTCGCCTTCTTCGACCGGCTGGAGGCGGCCGCCCCCGATGAGCGCACACGCGCCGCGGTACGCCGTGAGCGCGACCTGACCGATGCGGCCTGCTACAGCGGCCGGATGCCTCCCGAGGCGGAGTGCCTCTTCCCCGAGCCCGACGACGGTGAGGACGCCGACGCCCTGGTGGCCTATGGCCGGGACACCGTGGCGCTGAGCGATGCGCAGGTTGAGGAGCGGGCCGCGGACAACATCGCGCGCTTCGAACGCGTGCTCGGACCCCAGCGCTGCCGGGAGCTGGCCCAGGACTTCGACGTCACGGTCCTGCACCCCCTGTTCCAGCTGATTGCCTCAGCAGATCCGGGGTATGCCCGCGTGGCAGTCGCCATGGAGCGACAGCTCGCCGAGGCGGTAGTCCGCTGGCGCGATCGCTCCCCCTGAGCAACCCGGCTGCGGAGGAACCGCACCTCCTTGAGTGCGACGCGGCGTCACACCCGATGCTGAAAGCGCTAGGCAGACGCGATCACGCTTGGAGGATTTCATGACCACCGCACTCATTATCGTCGAGTCGTGCTTCGGCAACACGCGGGCACTCGCCGAGGCCGTGGCCGCGGGGGCCCGGCAGGCGGGTGCCCAAGCGCAGGTCGTCGACGTCGCTCATGCTCCGGCGCAGCCGCCCGCGGGCACCGACCTGCTGGTGCTCGGCGCACCCACCCACAACCGCGGGCTGTCCCGCGCCGCCACCCGCGCCCAGGCCGGCAGCCGGGGCGGCACACCACCGGTGCGGGGCATGCGTGAGTGGCTGGAGACTGCGGTCATTCCCGGGGGCCTGCGCATGGCCGTCTTCGACACCGTCACCGGCCGCAACTGGCTGGCGGGCTCGGCGGCCAAGGCGATCGCGAAGGTACTCGGCCGCATACAGCACCAACCGGGGTCCGTGCGCAGTTTCGTGGTCGCTGGCGTTTCCGGCCCGCTCGCCGACGGCGAGGAGGATGCCGCCTGCGCCTGGGGCGCGGGTCTGGTCAGCGCGCCGTGAGACGCGTCAGACGTTAAAGCCCAGCGCGCGCAGCTGCTCGCGGCCCTCCGGGGTGATCTTGTCCGGACCCCACGGCGGCAGCCACACCCACTGCACGCGTACCTTGTCGGCAATGAGCCCGAGGGCCTGCTGAGCCTGCTCCTCAATGACATCGGTGAGCGGGCAGGCGGCGGTGGTCAGCGTCATGTCAAGCACGATGGTGCCGTCGGGCTCGATGGAGATGCCGTAGAGCAGGCCGAGGTCAACAACGTTAATACCCAGCTCGGGGTCGATGACGTCACGCAGCGCCTCCTCAATGGCGGCAACGTCGACGTCCGCAACGGTGGTGGGCGCGTGCTGGGCGGCCATCGGGTTGGTGTCCGCTGATGTCTGGCTCATATCTCCTCCTGGTCTCGCAGGGTATTCGTGTCGGGGATCAGATCGATGGTGGGACGACGGTCAGCTCGCCCGAGCGCCGGCGTCGAGTGGAACGCCTGCCTTGAGCAACGCATCTTTGAGGGCAATCCATCCCAACAGGGCGCATTTGACCCGGTTGGGGTACTTGGACACGCCCTCGAAGGCGGCCGCGTCCTCAAGCTCATCCAGGATGTTCTCCTCCACGCCGCGGCCGCGTGAGTGCATGAGGGCGTCGAAGCTCGCCTCGAGCCGGGCGACGGTTTCCAGGTCGGCGCCGGTGACCAGGTCGTGCATGACGGAGGTGGAGGCCTGGGAGATGGAGCAGCCGTCCCCCTCCCAGCCGATGGCGGTCAGGTGCCCATCGGTGACCTGCACCCCGAGCGTCACCTCGTCCCCGCAGGTGGGGTTGACCTGGTGAGAGACGGAATCGGGCACCTTAAGGGCGCCGAAGCCGTGGCGTTCGCGGGAGTGGTCGAGGATGACCTGCTGGTAGAGCTGATCGAGGTCGTTCATGTTCACCTCTGGAAGTAGCCGCGGACGTCTGCGACGGCGGCAAGGAAGCGGTCGATGTCTTCGGGAGTCGTGGTCGGCCCGAAGGATATGCGTGCCGAGGAGGGCACCTTGAAGTGGGCGTGGATCGGCTGGGCGCAGTGGTGGCCGGTCCGCACCGCGACGCCCGCGGCGTCGAGCACCTGGCCGACGTCGTGCGGGTGCACGCCCTCGAGGGTGAAGGCGACCACGCCGACGCGCCCGGCCGCCTGCGCGGGCCCGAGAATGCGCAGCCCGGGAACCTCGGCCATGCCCCGCAGGGCTCGCTCCAGCAGACCCTGCTCGGTGGCGTGGAGACGATCCATGCCCAGCCCGGCCAGGTAGTCGACGGCGGCGTGCCAGCCGACGGCCTGGGCCACGGGCTGGCTGCCCGCTTCAAAGCGGGCGGGGGCCGGCATGTAGGTAGATGACTCCATGGTGACGGTTTCGATCATGGAGCCGCCGGTCATCACCGGCGGCATGGCGTCCAGCAGCTCCTCGGTGGCCACCAGTGCGCCAATCCCGGTGGGGCCGAGCATCTTGTGGCTGGACAGGACCATGGCGTCCACCCCGACGGCGGACAGGGCGGCGAAATCCAGCGGCAGGTGCGCAGAGGACTGGCAGGTGTCGAGCACCACGAGCGCGCCGGCGCTGCGCGCCGCGGGCAGAATCTCCTCCAGCGGGGTGATCGCGCCGGACACATTCGAGGCGTGGGTGAGGGCGAGGATCTTGGTACGGTCGGTGATCGCGCCGATGGCGCCCGGGTCGATCCGGCCATCCTCTCTCAGGCGCAGCCAGCGCAAGGTGGCTCCGGTGCGGGCGGCCAGCTCCTGCCAGGGCACGAGATTGGCGTGGTGCTCGGCCACGGTCACCACGATCTCGTCCCCGGCCCCGATGCGCAGGCGCGCACTGGCGTCGGTGGCCGACGCCGACCCGCCGTGGCCCGCGGGGCGGCCGAGGCTGGCGTGACCGATGGCCAGGGCCACCAGGTTGATGGCCTCGGTGGCGTTCTTGGTGAAGACCAGTTGGCTGCCGCGCGCGCCCACGAAGCCGGCGACGGCGTCGCGGGCGTCCTCGAGGGCCGCGGTGGCTTCGTCGGCCAGCTGGTAGGTGGAACGCCCCGCCGCGCCGTTGCTGCGCCGGTAGAAGTCGGCCTCCGCCGCGATGACGGCAGCCGGCTTCTGGCTGGTGGCGGCCCAGTCCAGGTAGGCCAAAGCCTCACCATTGCGCGCCGGACGCTCCAGGTAGGGGAAGTCGGCGCGCACGGCAGTCACCTCGGCGGGCGTGAGCGGCGCGGCCGCCGCTTGGGGAGCGTCCTCCGGCTGGGCTGGAGTCGGCTGGGGCATGTGGTGTGCGCCTCCTGACGATGCGGATGGTTGGATGCGGGTGGGCCGGAGTGTCAACGCGAAGCACTCAAGCGAGGAAGCGGTCGTAGCCCTCGTCCTCGAGGCGGTCGGCCAGGTCGGGGCCGCCCTCCTCGGCGACGCGCCCGTCCACGAATACGTGGATGTGGCTGGGCTTGATATAGCGCAGGATGCGCGTGTAGTGGGTGATGAGCAGGAAGCCGGCGTCGGAGGAGTCGTGGAGCCGGTTGACGCCCTCGGAGACGATGCGCAGGGCATCAATGTCCAGTCCGGAGTCGGTCTCGTCCAGGATGGCGAAGCGGGGCCGTAGCAGCTCCATCTGCAGGATCTCAAAACGCTTCTTCTCTCCCCCGGAGAATCCAGCATTGACGTCGCGCTGGGCGAAGGAGGGGTCCATGCGCAGGTTCTCCATGGCCTGGTTGACCTCGCCGATCCACTGGCGGACCTTGGGGGCCTGCCCGTCGATGGCGGTCTTCGCGGTGCGCAGGAAGTTGGCCACGGTGACGCCGGGAACCTCCACCGGGTACTGCATGGCCAGGAACAGGCCGGAGCGGGCCCGCTCGTCCACCGTCATGTCCAGGAGGTTGACGCCGTCGAGCAGGACCTCGCCCTCGGTCACCTCGTAATCGGGGTGACCGGCAATGGAGTAGGCCAGGGTGGACTTGCCCGAGCCGTTGGGCCCCATGATGGCGTGCACCTCGCGGGAGTCGACGGTGAGGTCGACGCCCTTGAGGATGGGCTTGGGGCCGTCATTGGTGGCGACCTGGACGTGGAGGTTCTTGATCTCGAGGGTGCTCATTGCTGTTGTTTCTTCTTTACTGGTGGGTGTGTCAGACGTGTGGAATGTGCGAGGTCGAAGCGGCTACGCGACGGGGGCGCCGTCGTCGGTCTGCTCGCGTGCGGAGACGAGCCCGGTGAGTTCCAGCTCCTCCTCGATGGCGGCCATGAGGCGCTCCTCGACCTCGGGTACGCGGATCTCGGCGACGATCTCGTTGAAGAAGCCGAGGACTACCAGGCGACGGGCCTCGATCTCGGGGATGCCGCGGGCGCGCAGGTAGAACAGCTGCTCGTCGTCGAAGCGGCCGGTGGCCGAAGCGTGTCCGGCGCCCTCGATGTTGCCGTTCTCGATTTCGAGGTTGGGGATGGAGTCAGCCTTGGCGCCCTCGGTGAGCACGAGGTTGCGGTTGAGCTCGTAGGTGTCGGTGCCGCGGGCGGCCTGGCCGATGAGGCAGTCGCCGACCCACACCGCATGCGCTCCCTCCCCCTGGAGGGCACCCTTATAGGCGACCCGGGAGTAGCAGTGAGGCTCGGTGTGGGCCACGTAGGGCCGGTGCTCCTGGTGCTGGCCGGCGTCGGTGAAGTACACGCCGTAGGCGTCGATGTGCCCGCCCTCGCCGCGGAAGCCGAGGTCGGAGCAGATGCGCACGTCACCGCCCAGGGAGACGACGACGTGCTTGAGGGTGCCGCGTCCCTCAACCCGCACCCGGTGGTTGGAGGCGTGAACGGCGGCGTCCTCCCAGCTCTGAATAGTCACCAGGGTGAGCTCGGCACCTTCGGCGACCGTGACCTCAACGGTCTGGGTGAGCGCTGCGGTGCCGCGGTGGTCGAGCACGACGGTGCCGACGGCGTCCTGCTCGGCGGCGATGAACAGGTGCTGGGCAACGGGCCGGGACAGGTCCGGGTCGTTTCCGGTGGTGGTCACGCGCACGGCCCGCTCCAGGCCGACGCCCGCCCCCAGCGTGACCACGGTGGAGGTGCGGAAGGCGGCCCAGGCCACCACGCCGGTTCGGTCCACGGGCTCACCCACGGTGCCCAGACGCTGATCGTCCCGGGCCACGGTCTCCACGGTGACGCCACCCGGGGCGTCGACGGCAATATCGAGCGGGCTGTCGGCGCTCGCCGCGGTGACGGCGTCAAGGTCGAACAGGGGCGCGAAGCGCTTGATCGGGGTGAAGCGCCACTCCTCTTCACGTCCGCGGGGAACGGGGATGTCCGCCGGGTCGAAGGATGTGGGCCTCTCCGCACGGGAGGAAACGTAACGGCGCTGGCCGCGGGAGTCTCCGTGCGAGTGGGCCCCCTCCAGCGTCGCGCGCGAGTGGTCGGTGGTCAGTTCGGGCATTGGTGCTCCTTGCCGGCTGGATTCCGGCAGCTGGTGGTGAGTAAGGGGGTGCGAGCGCGGCGTCGGCGGCCGCGTCAACCGACGGAGTTCTCCATTTGCAGCTCGATGAGGCGGTTGAGCTCGAGGGCGTATTCCATGGGCAGTTCGCGGGCGATGGGCTCGACGAAGCCGCGCACAATCGTGGCCATGGCTTCGGTCTCGGTCAGTCCGCGCTGCATGAGGTAGAAGAGCTGGTCGGCACTCACCTTGGAGACCGTGGCCTCGTGCCCCATTTCGACGTCGTCGGTGCGCACGTCCACGTAGGGGTAGGTGTCGGAGCGGGAGATCTCATCGACCAGGAGGGCGTCGCACAGGACGTTGGACTTGGAGTGCCGGGCGTTCTTCCGCACCTGCACCAGGCCGCGGTAGCCGGAGCGCCCGCCGCCGCGAGAGATCGACTTGGAGACGATGTGGCTGGAGGTGTGGGGCGCCATGTGGATCATCTTGGCGCCGGTGTCCTGGTGCTGTCCGGCACCGGCGAAGGCGATCGACAGGGCCTCACCACGGGCGTGCGGTCCCATGAGAAAGACCGCCGGGTACTTCATGTTCCGCTTGGAGCCGATGTTGCCGTCCACCCATTCCATGGTGGCGCCCTCCTCACAGGTGGCGCGCTGGGTGACGAGGTTGTAGACGTTGTTCGACCAGTTCTGGATGGTCGTGTAGCGCACGCGAGCGTTCTTCTTGACAATGATCTCAACGATCGCCGAGTGCAGAGAGTCGGTGGAGTAGATGGGGGCGGTGCAGCCCTCGACGTAGTGCACGTAAGAGCCCTCGTCTGCAATGATGAGCGTGCGCTCGAACTGGCCCATGTTCTCGGTGTTGATGCGGAAATAGGCCTGCAGGGGGATCTCCACATGCACGCCCGGCGGCACGTAGATGAAGGAACCGCCCGACCACACCGCCGTGTTGAGAGCAGCGAACTTGTTGTCGCCGGCGGGAACGACCGAGCCGAAGTACTCCCGGAACAGGTCCGGGTACTGCTTGAGCGCGGAGTCGGTGTCGAGGAAGATGACGCCCTGCTCCTGAAGGTCCTCACGGATCTGCTCGTAGACCACCTCGGACTCGTACTGGGCGGCGACGCCGGCCACCAGCCGATCGCGCTCTGCCTGGGGGATACCGAGCCGGTCATAGGTGTTGCGGATGTCCTCCGGCAGGTCCTCCCAGGAGGAGGCCGGCCGGTCGGTGGAACGGACGAAGTACTTGACCTGGTCCATGTCGAAGTCGGACAGGTCAACTCCCCAGGTGGGCATGGGCTTGCGCTCAAAGATCTCATAAGCCTTGAGGCGCTTGTGCAACATCCACTCGGGTTCACCCTTGAGTGCGGAGATCTCGCGCACGACCTGCTCGTCAAGGCCCCTCTTGGCGCTGAGTCCAGCCGCGTCGGAATCGTGCCAGCCGTACTCGTAGGTCTCAGAGATCGACTCGATGATCTCGTCATCGCTGCTGCGCGCAGTCTCGGTCACGGGTGCTGTCATCGGGTTCCTTCCGTTCGCTGGGGCCGTTGGCTCCGCTTGTCTGCCGCTGCTCGGACTGCGCGTTTGCGCAGCGTGGGCATGGCAATGGGTACGTGGGTGGTGCACACGTGCTCGCCGCCGGCGAGGGTCGCCAGTCGCTGTACCGGTACACCGAGGAGACGGGCAAAGGTGCGGGTCTCAGCCTCGCAAAGCTCGTGGAAATGCCCGGCGACGTCGCGCACCGGGCAGTGGCCCTGGCACAGCTGGACAGCATACGTGCCGTCACCGACGTCGCGCACCGTGGCGGCGTATCCGTCCAGGGTCAGCGCATCTGCCAGCGCGCGGGCCCGGTCGGCTGGGTCTTTGCCGGCGGCCTCGACGATGGGCATGTAGCGGCGCTCCAGGTCGCGGCCGCGGGAGGCGGCGAAAGAGTCAATAGCCTCGTCACCGGCTACTTGGGACAGGTAGGACAGCGCGCGGTTGGCCAGGTCGGAGTAGGCCTCACCGAAGGTAGTGCGGGCGTCGGCGGTGGCAACGTAGAAGCGCGCGGGCCGCCCCCGCCGGCGTTTGCCGCTCGTGGACGGGGTATGGATCTGGATTTCGCCGGTCTGCTCAAGTGACGTGATGTGGCGGCGTACTGCGGCGGGCGTGAGATCGAGAACCTTGGCCAGCTGCGCGGCGGACACGGGGCCCTTCTCCACGATGAGGTCGAGGACTCGGGAACGGGTAGAGTCGTCGTCGGCCTGGCTCATGGTTAACTCCTCTCCGCGCCTGTACGGTGCGGGCGGCGAGCCGATTGGGCGTGCCCGCCGCCATGCACCAAAGTTTAACGAACATCATCGTTCCCAAATTCCTGCGTGGCAAGTTTCGGGCACGGTGTCGGCACGTGCGATGGAGCACGTTGACGCTTCCGCCTGGAGTTACGCCCCGGTACGGGATATCAACTCCACCTCGTCCCACGGCAACGGGTCAGGCGCGGAGCCGACGAAGGCACCGTCGACGACGTCGTTGAATCCGGTCAGCACCCACTCGCCGTTGCGCAGCGGGAGCAACTGCCCGGCGTAGAGGTGCTCGGGGCGCACATAACGGGCGGATTCCACATCCCAGGGGCCGAGTGGCCCCTCCCCCTCGGCAATCCACACGCCGCCCGGGCAGGGCTCGGCCTGCATGTCCTGCCCGCAGGAGAAGACCAGCAGGTGGCGGCCATCAACGCGGCGGGACTGGCTCACCTCGAGCTGGCCGAAGCCGCTGGGCGCAGTCAGTGGGGGGAGTACCTCCCAGCGGTCGAGGTCGTCGGAGACGGCATGGCCGATGACGCCGGCGTGCTTGCGGTCCACTCCCCTGGCTCGCGCGGTGATGAGCATGTGCCAGCGTCCTTCATGCTGGAACACGAAGGGGTCCCGCCAGGGCTCATCCCACGGGTAGGACGGATTCCACTTCTCGTACCAGCGGCCGTCAGCCTCCAGCGGCTGTGCGCAGGAGCGTTCGAAGGTGACGCCGTCGGCACTGTCCGCCCAGCCGATCCGCTGCACCATGCCGCCTTCCGTCCGGGAGATTCCGGTGTAGAACACGCGCAAGCCGCCGTCGGGTTTGCGGATGGTGGAGCCGGTCCAGATCGCCTGGTCGTCAAAGGCCGGGCCGTCGGAATGTACCAGCGCGTCGGGCAGCAGCCGCCAGGTGCGGGCGTCGTCGGAGACGGCGTGCCCCAGGGCGGCGCGCCAGTGCCGCCGGTCGGGGTCGTGGAGGGCGCGGGAGGCGCGCAGGAAGAACAGGTGGTATCGCTCCCCGTCGTCGGCGATCCAGTGATCCCACAGCCAGTGATCGGCAAGTGTCAGCGCCATCGCTCACCCCTTGACCGCGGTGCCCGCGAGCGACTGCACGAAGGACCGCTGGAAGATGACGAAGATGATGAGCACGGGCAAGGTGATGAGGGTTCCGTAGGCCATGATCTGCCCCCACACCGGGTTGAGCTGGAAGAAGTACTGCATGCCCACGCTCACTGGTCGCATGGACTCCTGCTGCACCACCATGAGCGGCCACAGGTAGGAGTTCCAGGCGGGCAGCATGGTGATGATGGCGACGGTGGCGAAGGTCGGGCCGGACAGCGGCACGATGATCTTGCGGTAGATGGTCCACCAGCTGGCGCCATCAACGCGGGCGGCCTCGTCGATCTCCTTGGGGATGTCGCCGAAGTGCTGGGCGAACAGGAAGATCGCCAAAGCGTTGGCCACGTAGGGGAGGATCTGCACCTGGTAGGTGTTGAGCATGCCCTGCTTGAGCAGGAATCCGTCCACGGCCCATTGGATCGAGGGCAGTTTCGCCACCCAGAAGACCAGCGGCACGGCGATGGTCTCAAAGGGCACCATAAGGGTGGCCAGCACGAGCGACAGGACGATGTTCTTGCCCTTCCAGCGCATACGGGAGATGGCGAAGCCGATCATGGAGTTGACGATGAGCCCCAGAGCCACGATGGCCACGGTGACAATGACGGAGTTGAGGATGAAGCGTCCTGCGGGGACACGGTCGAATACGCCCGCGTAGTTGTCCAGGCTCAGGTCGCCCACCGGCAGGAAGGCCTGGATGCCGCCGAGGTCGGCGAAGATCTGAGCGTCGGGCTTGAGCGAGGAGAAGATCATGAACAGCAGCGGGAAGACGGCGACGATCGACGCGATGGTCAGCCCGATATAGGTCAGGATCTTGGAGCGGCGCTTGCCCGCGGCGCGGCCGTGCCCCTTCTCGACGGCGACGGTAGCGCTGGGGTGATCGGTTGCGGTTGCGGCGGTCATGTCAGTCTTCCTCCCGAGTGAGGCGGCGCTGGATCAGGCTGATGATGAGGACGGCGATGAAGAAGATGAGCGAGATCGCGCTTCCGTAGCCCATGTCCTGTTCGCGGTAGCCCTTGCGCACGGCGTGGTAGACGAGTGTGGAGGTGGCGTCCTGGGGGCCGCCGGAGGTCATGACGTCGACCTGGACGAACAGTCCCAGGGCGGCGATGGTGATGGTCACCAGGATGAAGACCATGGTGGAGTGCAGTCCCGGCCAGGTGACGTAACGGAAGCGCTGCCAGCCGTTGACACCGTCGAGTGCGGCGGCCTCGTACAAAGCCGGGTCGATGCCCTGCAGTCCGGACAGCCAGATGATCATGTGCAGCCCGACGGCCTGCCAGATGGACAGCACGATGATCGCGGGCATAGCGGTGCCGGGGTTGTTGAGCCAGGCGATCGCCGTCCAGCCGCCACCGGTGATGGTGTTGAGCATGGAGTTGAACAGGCCGTCGTCCTCGTAGAAGAAGCTCCACAGGATGGAGACCACCACCATGGAGGTCACCACCGGCATGAAGATCATGGTGCGGAAGGCGGTGACGCCCTTGACCTTCTGGTTGACCAGGATCGCCAGGGCCAAGGCCAGCGCCGACTGGCAGGGCACCACGATGAGCGCGAAGAACGCGGTATTGGTGAGCGAACGGATGAAGGTCGGGTCGGCGCTGAAGGCGCGGATGAAGTTGTTCAGGCCGATGAAGCTGGGCGGATTGGGAGAGATGAGACGGGCATTCGTCAGGGACAGCACAAAGGTGAGGATGATGGGAATGCCCATGAAGAGCAGGAGAAGCAGCAGGGCGGGCGAGGACATGAGCCACGCCGTCCGTGCCTCCTTGCGCAGCGCGGCGGAGCGGCCTACGCGCTTGGTCGGGGCTGTTGTGCGTGCGGCAGACATATATGTTCCCTTCCCGGTGGGGGCGCCAAAGCGCCCCCACCGGTCATTGAGGATGGCTCCAGGCGATCAGCTGGCCTGGTAGCCGTTGTTGGAGGTGATGTCCGCGTCGATGTCCTTGACGGCCTGATCGAGAGTGGACTGGACATCGGCACCGGAGACGATGTCGCGGGCGGCCTTGTCGAAGATCGAAGAGATGACCTTGTAGCCGGGGGTCGCCGGACGCAGCAGAGCGTAGGCGGTGCCGATCTCGTAGACGGGCTCCAGGGCGCCGCCCTCGCCGTAGTAGTCGGTGTCCGGAGTGGCGGAGGCAACCGACGGGAAGTTACCGATGGCGTTGGAGTACTCCACAAGGTATTCGTCCTGCATGAGGAACTCAATGAAGGCGTTCGCGGCCGTGGGGTTGGAGCTGGTGGCGGACACGCCCCACTGCCAGGAGCCGCCACCCACCTTGGCGCCGTGGCCGAAGTCGACCGGCGGGAGGATGAGGACCTCGTCCTCGCCGAAGGTCTCCTGCGACTGGAGCACCTTCCATCCACCCGCGTAGTAGAGCGGCACCTTGCCCTGGAGGAAGTCCTGCCCATCGGTGGCCGGCGTCTCGGAGGCGTAGCCCTTCTCGAAGCAGGAGCGGAACCACTCGCCCCAGGCGACGGCCTCCGGGCCGTTGAGGAAGCCCTCGGCGGTCTCAAAAGTCTCTCGGTCGATGAGGTCGCCGCCGAAGGACTGCAGCATGGGGGCGTAGGCGTAGGGCCACCACTCGGCGGTGTCCGCCACGGAGAAGTCGATGGCGTAGTCGTAATCGGGCAGCTCGGCCAGCTTGGCCAGGGCATCGTCGAACTCGTCCTTGGTCCAGGGCTGCTCAATCGTGGGGACGGGAATGCCGGCAGCTTCGAAGGCGGACTTGCGTCCGAGGAAGCACAGGGAGGTGTCGTAGGGGCCGACCGAGTACAGGGTGTCGTTCCAGTAGCCCTTGGCCGAATCGATGATGTTGTTCTCCAATTCGGAGGAGATCTGGAGCGGAGCGAGGTATCCCGCCCACGCCCAGTTGGGCATGATCGGACCGTCGAGGTCGAGGATGTCGGGCAGGTCGCCGGCGACGGCGGCCGCGGCGATGGAGTCGTTGTAGGAAGCCTGGGGGAAGTCCTTCAGATCAACCGGGGTATCGGGGTTGGCCTCGTTGAAGGCGTCAACCGCCTTCTTAACGACGGCGAGCTCTTCCGGGTTGCCGCCGTTGTGGGTCCACAGCGTGATGCTGCCGGAGGAAGCGGAACCGGAGCCGGAACTGCCCTGCTGGGAAGAGCAGGCGGCGAGTGTCGCGGCAGCGGCGGCAGTGGCGCCGAGGCCGAGGAAGGTGCGGCGGCTGGGGAACATGATGGGCACTCCTTTGTGGTCCTGAGTAGCTTGGGGAGTTACTGTTCCGGACCGGATGGCCCGGAAGTGTGGGGGTGCGCAGAGCGCGTTGTCGGGGCATGCCGCGGTGGTGCGGTGGAGGCCCGTTCGATGAGATCGCAGCGGAAGCTGACCGTGCGCGGCGGCGCCGGCAGCTTGTCTTCGATGAGGGCGCGGGTGAGCCAATCGGCCATGTCGTAGTGGGGCAGACGCATCGTGGTCAGCTGCGGCGCCAGGTTGGTGGAGATGAGCTTGAGGTCATCAAAACCAATGACAGACAGATCCTCGGGGATGGATAGGCCCAGTGCGGCCGCCTGCCGATAGACACCGGCGGCCATGCCGTCGTTGTAGCAGAAGACGGCCGTGGGAGGATCCTCGCGGTCAAGCATGCGACGCGCGGACTCATCGGCGCCGCGGGGATCATTACCGCCCCGGATCAGCAGCGCCTCGTCATGAGTCACCCCTGCTGCCGCCAGTGCATCGCGGTAGCCCCGAATCCGCAGCCCGACGGCGACGGTCGATTCATCGCTGTGAGTGATATGGCCGATCCTGCGGTGCCCTAAGGACAACAGGTGAGTGACGGCTTCACGGGCCGCCGTCACCTCGTCTGGAACCGCGCCGACGACGTCGTCCCGGTCCGCGAAGCCGTTGAGCACGGCGACGGACGCCAGCTCCGGCGCCACGTGGACTTGCTGGTGGTACATGGCGGCATACACGATGACGTCGACGCGCCGCGACTGAAGCTCCCGTACTGCCGCCTGAGTCTGCTCAGAGTCACCGCCGGAGTCCGTGAGCAGCACGGACCAACCCAACTCGTGGCTGGCGGTGAGGATGGCATCGATCATGTCCACGGCGTAGGGCGTGGACAAGACGCGCTCGGCCAGGACTCCGATGGTGCGGGTCTTGCGATTGCGCAATCCCCCGGCGAGTGCATCGCGCACGTAACCGAGCCGGGACGCCGACTCCCGCACACGCGCGGCCGTCGGGGCCGAGACCCGGCCGTCCGACTTGCCGGACAGGACCAGGGATGCGGTGGCAGTGGAGACGCGGGCCGCCTCGGCGACCTCGGCGAGAGTCGTCATCGATCCTCCTGTCCACATGCGAAGTGAGCTGGGCTACGTCGCCCGCGTCACTAGTGTGCACCGGGCCACCACACAAGTCAACCGATTAACGCACGAAACGAGAAGACGTTAACCGATGCACTGGTCAGTTCTGCGCGCCACCGCCGGCCCCACCCCTCCCCTTCACCGAAACCGGCACTAATAACACGCCGAAACCGGCACTAATGACGTACCCAAACCGGCACTAATGACGTGCCGAAACCGCAGCGAGGCCGTATCGGTGCCGTCTCAACCGGATGGCCGCCGGTCGTCTGCGCACACCGCGCCGGCTCACACGTCCAGGCCGTAGAGGATGGTGCCGCGGGTGGCGGTGTAGCCCAGGTCCCGGAACAGGTCGATGGCACCGCTGGGGTCGTCTGATTCGAAGCCGGCCGCCGCATACTCCATACCGTCCGCGGCATAGGCCCGCATGACGGCGCTCAGCAGCGCGGGCCCCACGTCGCGGGACCGGTAATCGGCAAGTACTCCAATGACGTCGGTGTAGCCCTCGCACCAGCCGAGGGCCTCCCAGTCCTGCTCGTAGCGGCTGGAGAGCGCATACCCGGCAACGCGGGCGCGGTCACCCGAGCGGTCGAGCACCACGAAGCTCCACTGGGGGGCGAAGAAGGCGCGCCCGGCCCGCCACTCCTCCGGAGTCATGAAACCGGAGCCGGCGTCGGCGAAGGCCTGGTTGTGGGCCCGGCGCACGGCCTCATCGAGCTCCTCGGACCACGGCTCCACACTGAGGAAGCCATCTAGATCCACGTCGGGGATCTCCTGGGACAGGGGACGGCGCACCTCCCGGTACCAGCGGCGCGGTTCGAAGCGCAGCTCGGCCAGATGATCCTTCATGCGCTCGTCGTCCTCCAGGACGGTGGTGACGATATGCGCCGGTGCCGTTGCCGCCGCCGAGCCGGGCGGGGCGCCGGCGCGCTCGGCACCGATGAGGTGCCGCGCCCGTTCGGCCTGCCAGTGCAGCAGGGCCACACCGATACCGCGCTTGCGCCACGCGGGGTCAACCGTCCCGGTCATGGAGGCGTAGATCTCCCCGGCGGGACGCAGTCGCACCAACCCGAAGGCCCGCATGACCCCCGTGTCGTCCCGCCCGGCGACGCCCGAGTAGGTGGGATCGACGAAGTACTCCGACGTCTCCTGGGCGGTGGTGCGGTACGGGGGGTTGTCGAAGGCCTCCGAGCGGGCGATGAGCTCGGCGAGTTCGGCGTTGTCGCGTGGGCCCAGCGGCGTCCAGGTCAACAGGCGCGGCAGTGCGGAGCGGGGACCGGGGCGGAACATGGCCCAGGGGCCGCCCGCGCCGCTGCGGCGCGCTGAGCCGTATACGGGTGTCATATGCGTCTCCTTCGACGGGACCGGGCCCGGGTGATCAGGAAGTAGATGACGAACAGGCTACCGGAGCTCAGGCGTCGATGCGTTCGCGATCAATCTCGGCGGCGCCCTCGATAATGAAGTCGCGCCGCGGCTCGACGCTGGACCCCATGAGCAGCTCGAACACGTTCTCCGCCTCGGCCAGTTCGGCCTCGTCCCCGAGCGTAATGCGCCGTAGGGTGCGGTGCTCGGGCTCCATGGTGGTTTCGGCCAGCTGGTGGGCGTCCATCTCTCCCAGGCCCTTGTAGCGCTGCGGCTCCTTGAAGGAACGCCCCTGCTTCTCCAGGCGGCGCAGGGTGCGCACGAGTTCCTCGTCGGAGTAGGTGTAGATGACTTCCTTCTTGCGCCGACCGTGGGCGGAGACCTCAATGCGGTGCAGCGGGGGGACGGCGGCGAACACGCGCCCGGCCTCGATCATGGGACGCATGTAGCGGAAGAAGAGGGTGAGCAGCAGAGTGCGGATGTGGGCGCCGTCGACGTCGGCGTCGGTCATGAGAATGACCTTGCCGTAGCGGGCGGCGTCCAGGTCGAAGGTGCGCCCCGAGCCGGCGCCGACCACCTGGATGATGGCGGAGCATTCGGCGTTGCGAAGCATATCCGCCTGGGAGGCCTTCTGGACGTTGAGGATCTTGCCGCGGATGGGCAGCAGTGCCTGGAATTCACTGTTGCGTGCGTTCTTGGCGGTGCCGAGGGCCGAGTCGCCCTCCACGATGAACAGCTCCGAGGAGGCGACGTCGTCGCTGCGGCAGTCGGCGAGCTTGGCGGGCAGGGTGGAGGTCTCCAGCGCCGTCTTGCGGCGGGTGATCTCCTTGTGCATGCGGGCGGACACGCGGGCGCGCATCTCCCCGACAATCTTCTCCTGCAGGGCGCGCGACTGGGTCTTGAGGTCGCGTTTGGAGGAGGTGAGCAGAGCGGTCAGTTCCTTCTCCACCACCCGCGCGACGATCTGCCGCACCGGCGCGGTGCCCAACACCTCCTTGGTTTGTCCTTCGAACTGCGGCTCGGGCACGCGTACGGTGACGACGGCGGTGAGCCCGGCCAGGATGTCGTCCTTCTCGATGCGTCCGTCACGGCTGGTGACCTTCAGGGCGCGGGAGTTGGAGTCGATCTGCTTGCGCAGCACCTTGGTGACAGCCTGCTCGAAGCCGGTCAGGTGTGTGCCGCCCATGGGGGTGGCGATGATATTGACGAAGGAGCGCTCGCTGGTGTCGTAGCCAATGCCCCAGCGCAGGGCCACGTCCACGGTGCAGGTGCGCTCGACCTCGGTGGGGCGCAAGTGGCCGGTGCGCTTATCGAGCTGCTGCACGGTTTCGGTGTAGGTGCCCTCACCGGTGAGGTGGAAGGTGTCCGTCACCGAGCCGTCGGTGGCGAGGAAGTCCACGAAGTCGCGCGTGCCGCCGTCGGCGTGGAAGGTCTCTGTGCCATCCTCGCCGGTGCCGGAGGCGAATAGGTCATCGGCCGGCTCGACGGCGTGCGCGGTCTTGGCACTCAGGACCAGGTCCGCGGCCGTCCCGCCGCCGGCTGCCGCGGCGGCCTCCTGCGGGTCGCGCTCGTCGGTGAGGGTGAGGGTGAGGCCGGGCACGAGGAAGCTGGTCTGGCGCAGCCGGGCGCGCAGAGCGGCAATGTCGTATTCGGCCGGCCGCGGGAAGATTTCCGGGTCGGCCCAGTAGCGCACGCGGGTGCCGGTCACGCCGCGCCGCACCTTGCCGACGACGCGCAGCTCGGAGGCCTCGGTGTACTCCTTGAAGGGCGCGGCCAGGCTGGGGCCGCTGGGCGGGTCGGTGAAGACGCCGGGCACGCCCCGGCGGAAGCTCATGGCGTAGGTTTTGCCACCGCGGTCCACTTCGACGTCCATGCGGGCGCTGAGGGCGTTGACGACGCTGGCGCCGACCCCGTGCAGGCCGCCGGCGGAGCCATAGGAGCCGCCGCCGAACTTCCCGCCCGCGTGCAGCTTGGTGTAGACGAGCTCCACCCCGGTCAGGCCGGAGGAGGGTTCGATATCCACGGGCACGCCCCGCCCGGTGTCCCGTACCTCGATGGAGCCGTCGGCGTGAATGGTCACGGCAATGCGGTCCCCGAATCCCTCCAGGGCCTCATCCACCCCGTTGTCGATAATCTCCCAGACGCAGTGCATGAGGCCCCGCTGGTCGGTGGAACCGATGTACATGCCAGGGCGTTTGCGCACGGCCTCGAGCCCCTCCAGGACGGAGAGGTGGCGGGCGGAGTAGGACTGGGAAGAATCTGGCACGTTTGAAATCTAGCCGATAGCGGGTCCAGGACCGCAAACCCGCGCCGCAGCGGGGGTGTGGTCTTCGCCCGACTCGCCCCGGCTCAGCCGCGCCGGTATTTGCGCCACTGGTTCCAGCGCACGATCGTCTGCAGCCCTACCACCATGACGGCGTACTGGAGGATCTGGGACTTGTCCATGAGCAGCAGGCGCCTGCGCTCACCCAGGTGCAGGTCGGCGATGAGCAGCAAACAGGCCAGGCCAAGCCCGGCGGCGAGCGCTAAATCCACCTGCTTGCGCACGTGCCAGCCGCGCCAGCCACAGTCGGTCTCGATCCCGCGCTCCACGACGCTCGCGGCAGCCAGGGTGAGGCAGCCCAGCCACAGGACCACCACGGCCTCGGCCACGTTCATCTCCGCAGTGGTGGCCCCCAGCATGAGGTAACCGCCCAGGGCCAGCTCCGCGATGGGCACGATGAAGGCGATCAACTCCGCGTGTCGGCGTTCCACAATCTGGTAGCCGAGCACATCGCCGACTCCGGCACCGAACTCCCGCGACATCTTGCCGCGCGCGCCGGCGAGCAGCAGCAGGCCGACCCCGATGCGCACCAGGCCGAGCACAATCGCGATCACGACCGCTCCTTACCGGCATTAGATGGACCGAGCCCCTAAGAGGGTTACGCGATTCCCGCTCATGCCGCAGCGAACAGATGGCCGATACCACGAAAACTTGGCACACACCATCCAGGACATCCTCCAGCGAGCGAAAGGCACCTTGAACAGGATACGTCAACATCTCCAGAAACTATGGGCGGTTGCGCGATATCGTCGACGAGCTAGGCATGATCCTTGCTGAACGTCACGTAGCTACTCCCGTGACGCCGGGACCAACGCCCTATCAAAAGCAACGCAATGACTATGGCCATTCCCGCATAAGCGGGCGAACGCAACGACTCTACCAGAATTAGGCGCTGCCGCTCGATAAGGAACACGTCGGCGAGCAGCAGCACAGACATGACAAGGTTCCGGATCACTATGGTGGGACCAACTCGCCTGCGGGCGAGGGATCCCCAGCATCCACAGTCCGTCACCAGCCCTCTCGCCAGTGCACTCACAGCGACCCCCGCCAGGATGAGGAAGAATGCCGCCGCCAACAACTCTGAAACGGGCATCAGAAGTCCCAGCAACAAAGCGGCTCCGATCACCATCTCCACCACCGGCAACAAAAACGCTATCAAGTCGGCACCACGACGACCAACCAGCCGATATCCGAGAACATCACTCACACCTTGACCGTAGTCCTGGCAGAGCTTCGCGTAAGCGCTCACCACCAGCAACAAACCGACGAGAAGTCGCGCAGCACCCAAAAAGTATGCGACCACAGTCATCCCGATCACCTCACCCCGGATCTCACAGAGGATTGACACAAGCGATTTGGCGATTCAGACAGTGACTCCAGAGACAGTAGCTGCACCATACCAACCCACACACAGGAGCAGCATCTCCGGCAAACACACAGGGAGCGCAACACTCAAAGAAACCCTTCCCGACCTTCGTACACACGGATTGCGGACGAGTAAGAGGCGGGCACAGGGCCGCAGGCGACACCAGGTCTGAACCACTATCAACACCAGAGTCAACCGAGGATAACGACGCAGCAGAAATACCAACGCCGCGAAGCTCGAGATACTTCCCGTCAGCACTGTCCTCCCACCTCATCACACGAGAGTCCAGCACGGTGTCATCATTGACGGAAAGCAGTTGAAGTACCAGCACATATTGCCCTGAAGCTTCAGCTCCGACCCTGCGGACGCTCCTGCCATCATCTAACTTTCCGCGCGCCGCAGCGAAAGAGCTGACATCCAGACCAGTCAGGGTACCCACTACCTCTGTCGTCAACTCCGACGAAGCGTCCACCAACTGGTCGGAGGAAAAATCTACCTCCCACCAGTTATTACTGACCCGCTTACGCGAAGGGGACGTCAATGCCGCAGCTTCAGGCACCAGAGCACCAAAAGTCGCCACCAAGGCAGATCCAAAGCCCGCCCTCATCAGCGAACGTCGCCTCACAATGATCATCTCCTCGTCAGGGACAAGAACTCATTTGTGTTACGTATAGCATACACATCATAACACAACCGCAAAATATCCTAACGAAGCTGTGGCATAGCTCACAGACCGAGCGTGCTTAACGTTCGCCGTGGGCGCAGGCGGCGCGCCCGGGGCGGAAACCGGCCCGACGGCGTTGGCGGTCGCCTCCCACAGTGGTGGGATTGAGTCATGAGCACGACAACTCCCACGTCCCCCTCGCTGACCGAGACGGCCGCAGCGCCCGAGCAGGCGCCCGTCTCGACGACGACCGACACACGTCCGCTCACCACTGCCGACCGCTGTGACCTGTGCGGTGCGCAGGCCTATCTCCGCGTCGTGCTCGCCTCCGGCGAGCTGCTGTTCTGCGCCCACCACGGCCGTTCCCACCGGGAGGCGCTGGAGCAGCAGGCGCTGTTCATTCAGGACGAGTCCGACCGTTTGACCCGGGCGGACGCCGAGTAGGGTCGCCGGCCCACAGCTCGTAGTAGTGGTGCACGGGGCCGTGTCCGTGGCCGACGCCAAGCGCATCGGCATGTGCCAGAGCCCCCGTGAGGTATTTCTTGGCGTCCCGTACCGTGGCCTGCCAGCTGTCCCGCTGAGGTCGCAGCGCCGCAATAGCGGATGAGAGCGTGCACCCCGTGCCGTGCGTGTTGCGGGTGTGCACGCGTCGTCCGGGCAGCAGGAGGATGCCGTCGGCGTCGGCGTATACATCGGTGGCGACTCCGGTCAGGTGCCCGCCCTTGAGCAGCACCCGGCAGGTGCCGTCCTGGATGAGTAGTTCGGCCTGGTGACGCATCTCCGCCACGCTGCGCGCCACCGGCCGGCCCAGCAGGGCGGCCGCCTCGGACAGGTTCGGGGTGATGAGATCCGCCCGGCGGCACAGGCGTCTGACTGCGTCCATGGCATCGGCGTCGAGCAGGCGGTCCCCGGAGGTGGCCACCATGACCGGGTCGAGCACCGTGTACGCCAGATCCGGCAGGTACTCCCCCACCGTGTCGGCCAGCTCGGCGGTGGCGAGCATGCCGATCTTGGTGGCGTCCGGGACGATATCCGCCAGCAGGGTGTCCAGTTGGAGTCGCACGAAGTCCACCGGGACGGCGTGCACTCCGGCCACCCCGCGCGTGGACTGGGCGGTCAGGGCGGTCACGACACTCGTGGCGTAGGCGCCGAGCGCGCTCATGGTCTTGATATCCGCCTGAACGCCGGCGCCGCCGCTGGGGTCCGAGCCGGCGACGGTCAGTACCTTGGGAATCGGGGTGCTCACTGCCCGGCCTCCCAGGCCGCCCGCAACTGCACGGCGGCGGCGCGCGGGTCTTCCGCCAGGCAGATCGCGGAGACCACGGCCGCCCCGGCCAGTCCCCCCTCACGCAGCGCCGGAAGGTCGGCGGCGGTGATGCCGCCGATGGCCACGCACGGCAGCGTGGTACCGGCTGCCAGGCGGGCGATGCCGCTGACACCCAGGCCGTTGGGGGCGTCGGTCTTGGTGGCGGTGGCCCGCACCACGCCGATGCCGACGTGGTCGCAGGCGGCCTCCTGCTGTGCTGTGGCCAGTTCTTGCGGCGTCGCGGCCGACAGCCCCAGATAGGCATCATCGCCGATCAGATCGCGTACCACCGCCGCGGGCAGGTCGTTCTGACCAACATGCACCCCCGCCACGGGCACCCCGAGGCGCCGGGCAGCGAGGTAAACGTCGACGCGGTCGTTGACGATGACGGGCACGCGCTCACCGACGGCACAGGCCACCTGGCGCACCTGGTTGAGGAAGTCGGCGCCGTCTGCGCCCTTGGCGCGCACCTGGACGCAGGTGGCTCCGCCGGCGACGGCGGCCGTCACCGTATCGGTGAGGCTGCGGCCGCGGGAGCGGCACTGGGCGGCGTCGGTGACCAGGTAGAGCGTGAGATCGGGGGCGGGCCTCATGACAGCGGGATCCTGTCCACGTCGTCGGCGTCCAGGGTGTAGAGGGCGTCGAGGAAGGCGGGTTGGAAGGAACCGGGCCCGGCGGCGCAGGCGGCGGCCACTTCAGCCGCGGCGCTGTAGACGGCGTGGCAGGCGACGGTGGCGGTGAAGGGGTCGGCGTCCAGGGGGCGCCCGGCGGCAACGAATGCAGCCACGAGGGCTCCCAGCGCGCAGCCGCCGCCGGTGATGCGGGTGAGCAGGGCGGACCCGCCACCAACGCGAGCCAAGCGCGCGCCGTCAACGATCGCATCCGTTGGCCCCGAGACGGCGACGACGGCGACGGTGCGCTCGGACAGGGTGAGGGCCGCGCCCAAGGCCGCCTCCACGGCGTCGGCGGTTTCCACGCCGCGCCCACCGGCGCCGGTGCCGGCCAGAGCGATGATCTCCGAGGCGTTGCCGCGGATGACGGTGGGCCGTGCGGCGAGCAGCTGCCGGGCGAGCGCGGTGCGGTGCACCAGGTAGCCGACGGCGACCGGGTCCAGTACCCAGGGGACCTTGGCATCCCGTGCGGCCGCGGCCGCCTCCACGGCGGCGGCACGCTGCTCGGGCTGGGGCGTGCCCAGGTTAATGAGCAGGGCGGAGGCGAGCGCGGCGAAAGGGCCGGCCTCGCCGGTCACGTCGACCATGGCGGGTGCGGCGCCCGTTGCCAGCAGCACATTGGCGGTGAAGTTGGTGACCACCGCGTTGGTGATGCACGAGACCAACGGCGTGATCGAGCGGAGTTCTTCCAGCACCGCCGCGGGAGTTGAGGACAGTGACATGGCGATGTTCGGCGCATACTGCGGCATGCGACATCCCTTCGTCAGCATGATCTGAACAGGTTCAACGGGTGTGTTCTCAGCCTTGCGGCACCCCGTGTCGTGCCTTGCAGGCTAGCACCGCCGCGGCCCGGGGACCAGCGCTGGGACGCGACGCCGCGCATGACGGAACCCGACACCGATAGATACGAGGAAGACCTCGTCAACTCTTGACCGAGGCTGGACACACCTCCTACCCTTGTGATGTCCATCTCATCAATGAAGGACATCAACCCATGTTGTTCACAACCCGCCCTGATCACTCTCCCTATCGTCTCCGTCTCCGCACACTTCTCATGTCGGTCGTGATTGCCTGCCTATGCGCGTACGGCACGTCGGTCCCAGCTCGAGCCGAAACCGCCTCGGACGACGACACCACATGCCAGCAGACGACCGCTACCCCGTTGACCCGCAGCGGTCTCGAGGAGGCCGCCGGCCTCGCTACCGATCTTCTGGCCGAATCTGGACGAAGCGGGGAGGTGATGTACACCTACGGTTACACGAAGGCTGAGGCCGACCAGGTCACTAATACTGTGCACCTCGTCATCAACGGTGAAGAAGCACTCCTCACTACTGTCTCAGCACAGGCTGACGAACGGCCAGCAGCGGTGTCACTCACTGCGCTCCCAGAACCTGGCGCCAGTGAGGGAGAGGATCTTCTCGCCGATTCGGCTCTCCCCACAATGGCTGAACCTGCTGGGTACTACTCCCAGACCTGTTCCAACTACAACATGACGTGTCTGAAGAACCTCCTCAAGAACGGTTGTAGCGCCGGGGCCTGCGCGTTCGCGTTCTTCAACAGCTACGTCGCCGGCTCGTGCCTCGCGATCTACTGCTTCGTCGGCACGCAGAAGTGCTGCACCAAGTGGGTCCAATCATGGCACGAGTACTGATCCGCGTTGACCAGATCGGCTGGTTCCACGACCCCCCGCGGTGGACGCACGACGACGGTCGTCTCGCGGCGCGCACGGCGTGGTTCGTGCTCGCGATCCTCCTGGGATGGTTCATCCTCGTTGTACTCGCCATGGGGGCCGCGCTGCGCTCCATGAGCGCCTCTCCCCTCGGGGAGATCACGGTGGCGTGTGTGGTGGCGCTCACGGCGTGGTTCGCACTGCCGATCGTCCAGCTGGCCATCAGCTCACCGCCCGCGCGCGAGGCGTGCCGGCGCGTCGTCGCCGTGCTCTCGCTGGTGACCGGCGTCTGGGGCCTGGGGACGTTGCGCGGCGTCTGGATCATCGCCAGAGTCCCCGGCCTCACAACGGACTTCCTGTGGGAAGTGACGGTGCCGTGCTGCGGGCTGCTCCTCCTCGGGCTCGTCGGAGTGCTCGCGGGGGCGCGGCGCGGACCGGAGCGCTCGGCGTCGTGAGCACGGCGGGCTCGCGGTCAGGTCCTGTGCGGGAACCCCGTCACCCGCACCCACAAGGGTGGGCGTGCCCGTCGTCGGCCCGGCCGCGAGCCGTGCGCCTCAGTCGTCCAGGTAGTCGCGCAGCACCTGGGAGCGGCTGGGGTGACGCAGCTTGCTCATGGTCTTGGACTCGATCTGCCGGATCCGCTCGCGGGTCACCCCGTAGACCTTGCCGATCTCATCCAGCGTCTTGGGCTGGCCGTCGGTCAGGCCGAAGCGCATGGAGACCACGCCGGCCTCGCGCTCGGAGAGCGTGTCCAGCACGGCGTGCAGCTGCTCCTGCAGGAGGGTGAAGCTGACGGCGTCGGCGGGGACCACCGCCTCGGAGTCCTCAATGAGGTCACCGAACTCGCTGTCGCCGTCCTCGCCGAGCGGGGTGTGCAGGGAGATCGGCTCGCGGCCGTACTTCTGCACCTCGACGACCTTCTCGGGCGTCATGTCCAGCTCGACGGCGAGCTCCTCCGGGGTGGGCTCGCGCCCCAGGTCCTGCAGCATCTGCCGCTGGACGCGGGCGAGCTTGTTGATGACCTCGACCATGTGCACCGGGATGCGGATGGTGCGGGCCTGGTCCGCCATGGCGCGGGTGATGGCCTGGCGGATCCACCAGGTGGCGTAGGTGGAGAACTTGTAGCCCTTGGTGTAGTCGAACTTCTCCACCGCACGGATGAGACCCAGGTTGCCTTCCTGGATGAGGTCGAGGAAGAGCATGCCGCGGCCGGTGTAGCGCTTGGCCAAGGACACGACCAGGCGCAGGTTGGCCTCCAACAGGTGGTTCTTGGCGCGCTGGCCGTCCTGAGCCACCCAGTGCAGCTCGCGGCGGTACTTGGCCTCGAGGTCGTTGCCCTCGGTGGCCAGCAGGTGCTCGGCGTACAGGCCCGCCTCGATGCGCTTGGCGAGCTCGACCTCCTGGGCGGCGTTGAGGAGGGCGACTTTGCCGATCTGCTTGAGGTAGTCCTTGACCGGGTCGGCGGTGGCGCCGGCGGTCACCACCTTCTGGGCGGGCTCGTCGGCCTCATCGGAGTCGGAGACGGTGAAGGAGCCGTCCTTGTCCTTCTCTCCCTTGGATTTCTTGGACTTCTTGCCCGCGGCCTTCTCCGCCTCCTCACGGCGGATACGGTCCAGCTCGCCGGTGAGAGCGGCGATGGACGGGTTCATCTTGATGCCCTTGATGATCCAGCCGCGGAAGATGTAGCCGTTGTGGGTGAGGAACTCGCGCGCCACCACCGGCTCTTCCTCGCCAGGGATGATGAAGCGGGGCACGGGGCCGTGCCCGTAGGGGGCCAGCGTGATGGGATCCTCCAGGGTGCCATCGCCGGAGATCTCCAGTCCCTCCACCACGGTGCGGCTGCGCACGAACAGAGTGGCGCCGGGGGCGAGCCGCACGCCCTTAAGCGCGGCAGGAGTGTTGAAGGGGTGACGCTTGGTGCCGTCGCCGTTCTCCTCCAGGGAGATGTCGAGGTAGTAGTCGCGCAGCTCGGGGGCGGGGGCGTCCGTCTCCTGCTCGTCGGCCTCCTCGGAGTCGGTCTCGTCAGCGACGTCCGCCTCCTCGTCACTCATGTCGGCTTCGAGAGCAGCGTCGTTCTCCTCGAGGGGTTCGTCGACGTCGTCAGCGAATTCGACACGCTCCCGCACGCTGGTGGGAGTAGGAGTAGCTGTGGAAGTAGCCACGGATTTCCTTTCGCGGGACAGACGGTTCGGCTGGAAGAGGCGCACAGAGCCGTAGGGGATTCTACGCGAAAACCTATCGCCCCCGGCCACCGCCAGCGGATAGAACAACGATTCAGACAGCGTGTCTATTCCCGCGCGCGGTAGGTGCCCGGGCCGGCCGCCGGATACCCGACCGGATATTAGCCTGGCCCCATGACCAACGTAACCACCGACGTTGACGTGCTGCTGCCGCTGGTACGCGGCGTCGTCGATGCCCGGCTGGAGCGAGTAGTCGCGCAGTTGCGCGAACACTGGCACGCTTCAGCCCCCGCAAGCGATGAACTTCTCGACGCCGCCGACGCCCTGCTGACCGGGGGCAAGCGCATGCGCGCCGTGCTGGGCGCAGTGGGTCTGGCGCTGCCCGGTCAGTCGTCTGCCCGCGCCGAGGTCCTCGGCGGGCCGATCGCGGCCCGGCTGGGCGCCGCTCTGGAGCTGTACCAGGCCAGTGCGCTTGTGCATGACGACATCATCGACGCCGCCGACACCCGCCGCGGTCGGCCGGCCGCGCACCGCCGCTACGCGGCCCGGCACCGCCAGGCCGGGTGGCAGGGTGCGGCGGACAGCTTCGGCGTCAATGCGGCGATCTTGCTCGGGGACCTGCTCATGTCGGCCGCCTCCGCACAGATGGGCGCCGCGGCGAGCCGATGTGACCGGGCCGCGGCGGCCGCTGCCCGGGAGGCCTTCGACGCCATGACAGCGGAGGTCGCGGTCGGCCAGTTCCTCGACGTGCACCAGGAGGTGCTGGCGCTGCCCTCCCCGTCTCAGTCGCCGGTGGATGCGGGCACCGCCATGCGCATTGCTGCGCTGGAGGTGGTGCGGCACAAGTCGGCGCGCTACTCGGTCATGTATCCGCTGCTCATTGGGGCGCTGTTGGCGGGGGCGCAGCCGGGCTCCGCACTGCTGACGGCCCTGGAAGTCTTCGGTGAGGAGATCGGAGTCGCCTTTCAGCTGCGCGACGACGTCCTGGGTGTCTTCGGCGACCCACAGGTGACCGGGAAACCAGCCGGTGACGATCTGCGAGAGGGCAAGCGCACGGTGCTGGTAGCCCTGACCTGGCAGCGCTGCAACGATGCGGGCCGTGCACTGCTCACGCGGGTGCTGAGCGGCCAGGCGAGTGGCGAGAAGGATATTGCGGCGGCTGCCGCCGTCATTCGTGACTGCGGCGCCTTGGCGGCGCATGAGGAGGAGATCGCGGCCCACACCGCAGCCGGCCTGGCCGCCCTGGATGCGCTCCCCGAGGAGCCGCATGCCGCCTCGCGCCCCATAGACGCCTCTTCCCAGTCGGCGCGCGCGTTGCTCGCGGACCTGGCCACGGTGCTGACAGCCCGCCAGACCTGATGGTCAGCGCGGCACCCGGCCACCAGGTGCACCGGCACCGTACACTCGGCCCCGTGACCAAGGATCCTCTCATCGGCCGGCTGGTCGACTCTCGTTACGAGATCGTCGACCGGGTGGCGCGTGGAGGTATGGCGACCATCTACCGGGCGCGAGATCGCCGCCTGGACCGTTTGGTGGCGCTCAAGCTCATGCATCCGCATTTGGCGGACTCCCCCGACTTCGTGGCCCGGTTCCGCCGCGAGGCCCGGGCGGCGGCACGGCTGTCCAATCCGGGAGTGGTGGCCGTCTACGACCAGGGCAGCCTGGACGGCATCGCCTATTTGGTCATGGAGCTCGTGGAGGGCCCCAATCTGCGAGATCTCATCGCTTCTGGCCCCCTGACCGTGCGTGAGGCGCTCGGGTTGACGGCGCAGATACTGGGACCGCTCGGCGCCGCCCACCGCGCTGGCCTGGTCCACCGTGATGTCAAACCGGAGAATGTGCTCCTGCCCGCTGACGGGTCGGTGGCCAAGGTCGCCGACTTCGGGCTCGCTCGCGCCGTCACCGAGGTCACCCAGACCACCACCGGCAATGTTCTCGGCACGGTTGCTTACCTGGCCCCCGAGCTCATTACGTCGGGGGCGTCCGCGCCCTGCGCCGACGTCTACTCCGTTGGTGTCATCCTCTACGAGTTGCTGACTGGGAAACAGCCCTTCACCGCAGAGTCCCCCATTCAGATCGCCTTCCGCAATGTGCACGAGGATGTGCCCGCCCCTTCGCTGCGGCTGCCCGACCTGCCGGAGCGGGTCGACGCGCTGGTTGCGGACATGACGCGCCGTGATCCCGAGCGCCGCCTGCGTGACGCGGACGCGGCGCTGTCGCAGTTGCGTGAGGTCGTGGCCGGGCTGAGCGACGCCGAACTGTCCGTCAAACGCGGGGGTGCCACCGGCTCGGTACGCACCCAGGAAGTGCTGGCGGCCAATGCCGAGGCGGCCCGCAGCGCCATGCTGTCCACCGATGAGGCCGATGGCGATTCCGACGCCGATGCCCCCGCCGACGCGGTGACACCGGACGCCGGGCTGCGCACGGTTTCTCTGCCGATCGGCTCCATTGCACCGGATGAGGCGGCAGGCAGACGGGACGGCACCACGCGGGCCCTGGACCGCAACGAGGCGATGCGTGCCGCCCGCGCGCAGGACACCCGGAAGGTAAGCCGGCATGCGGCGCGCCGCCCGCGACGTCGTGCCCTGATCGCCGCCGTCCTGGTGGCGGCCGCAGGCGGCGCGAGTACGTGGTATTTCACCGCCGGGCCGGGGCGCACGGTCCCGGTGCCGCAGATCGTCGGGATGAGCGCCGCCGACGCCCAGGTGCAGGTAGAGGCCGCCGGACTGGTGTGGGGTACCCCGACCCGCGCCTACTCCGACACCGTGCCCGCGGACGCGGTGATCTCCTGCGAGCCCGGCGCCGACACTCGCCTGCATGTGGGTGAGGCGGTAACACCGGTCATCTCCCGGGGGATTGAGCGCAAGACGGTGCCCGACGTCGTCGGGGCCACCGAGGAGGACGCCACCGCCGCGATCACCGAGGCGGGGCTGTCACTTGGCGCGGTCACGAAAACCTACTCCGACTCCGTGGCCGCGGGCATGGTCATCTCCTCCGACCCGGAGGCGGGCCAGAGCGTCAACCACTCCTCAGCGGTCGCGATTGTCGTGTCCCTGGGGCGCCAGCCGGCCACGATCCCGGATGTGACCGGTATGAACGTTGAGGATGCGACCACCACGCTGGAGGCGGCCGGGCTCACCCTCGGCACCCAGTCGGAGGCCTACTCCGACGACGTCGCCTCCGGACTGATCATCTCCTCCTCCCCCGCCTCTGGCGCGGAGGGCTACTACCGCGGTGATTCGGTGGACGTCACCGTCTCCAAGGGACCGGAGATGGTGGACGTGCCCGACGTCTCCGGGATGAGTGAGGCGGAGGCCACCGCGGCGCTGGAGAGCGCCGGCCTGGAGGTCGAGGTCTCTCGCGTCATGGGTGGCCTGTTCGGCACCGCGCATTCCACCGACCCGGCCGCCGGCACGAGCGTGCGCAAGGGCTCGAAGGTGACGCTCAACGTGGTTTGAGTCGCGGACGGCTCAGTCGCGGAGCATCTCCGCGACTTCGAAGGCCATCTCCAGAGACTGCTGATGGTTGAGCCGCGGGTCCACGAGGGTCTCGTAGCGCTGGGCCAGGCCTGCCTCGGAGATGTGCTCGCCGCCGCCCAGAACCTCGGTGACGTCGTCGCCGGTCAGCTCCACGTGGATGCCGGCGGGCACCGTGCCCAACGCCCGGTGTACCTCGAAGAAGCCGCGGACCTCATCCATGATGGTGTCGAAGCGGCGGGTCTTGTAGCCGTTCTCGGACGTGATCGTGTTGCCGTGCATGGGGTCGGTGATCCACGTGACGGGACGACCGTCCTCCCGCACGACCTCGATGAGCTTCGGCAGCACGTCGCGGATACGGCCTGCACCCATGCGGGTGATGAGGCTGAGCCGGCCGGGGTCGCCTTCGGGGTTGAGGTGGTCAATGAGGGCGAGGAGCTCGTCGCGGGTCGTGGTTGGGCCGATCTTGACGCCGACGGGATTGTGGACGCGTTCCAGCAGGGCGACGTGGGCGTCGTCGGCGCCGCGGGTGCGCTCCCCCACCCACAGGAAGTGGGCGGAGGTGTCGTACAGGCGACCGGTGCGGGAGTCCTCCCGGGTCATGGCGTCCTCGTACTCCAGCAGCAGCGCCTCGTGGGCGGCGTAGAAGTCGACCTGTCGTAGGGCGTCGAAGTCGACGCCGGCCGCCTCCATGAAACGCATGGCGCGGTCGATCTCCCCAGCGAAGGACTCGAAGCGCTTGTAGGCCGGGTTGGCGGTGAAACCGCGGTTCCAGGAGTGGACCTCGCGTAGGTCCGCGTAGCCGCCCATGGTGAAGGAGCGAATGAGGTTGAGGGTGGTGCCGGCGCGCAGGTAGGCGTCGACCATGCGCTGCGGGTCGGGCACGCGGGCCGCGGCGGTGAAGGCGTGGTCATTGACCGAGTCGCCGCGGTAGGAGGGCAGGGTCACCCCGTCCCGGGTCTCGGTGTCCGAGCTGCGTGGCTTGGCGTACTGGCCGGCCATGCGCCCGATCTTGACCACCGGGGTGGAGGCGCCGTAGGTGAGCACTGCAGCCATCTGCAGGATGGTCTGCAGTTTGAGGCGGATGTTGGTGGCGGTGTTGTCGTGGAAGGACTCCGCACAGTCCCCGCCCATGAGCACGAAAGCGTGCCCAGCGCAGGCACGCGCCATTTTTTCGCGCAGCGAGTCCACCTCGCCGGCGAAGACCAGAGGCGGGCGGGTACGCAGGTCCGCCGCGGCGTCGGCAAGCGCCTGCGGATCCGGGTAGCTGGGTTGCTGGGCGGCGCGGTGTCGGCGCCACCCGGATGCTGCGCCGGGAACCTCGAGCTCGTTCATCACAGTGTCAGCATAAGCGGTGACGGCCCGGCCGCGGCCGCTGCACCGAAAGGTGGGATGTAGGGCACGTGTTCACCGTCAACATGCGCGGTGGCCCGCCGCCCGAACCTCCACGGTTCAGACGACGGGCCACCCGTTGGGGAGCAGGTGCTCAGTGCTCCGGAGCGGTCTCGCTCGGGGCTAGGTCCTGGCCGAGCTCGGCCATGAGATCGACGAACCACTGCTGGGTGATGTCGAAGGGCTTACCACCGGCGATGCGATCGAAGGCGATGGCACCGAGCTGGTCGCCGTTCTCCTCGTCCTGGCCGATGACGCCGGGCTCGCCGCGCAGGGCGCATTCGACGGCGAGGTCGCACATCTGCTTGATGAGGGCGAGGTCCTCCTCGTTGGCGGCCGCGGCGCGCGAGTAGTAGCCGGACTTCTGCACCATGACCTTCTCGGCGCCGATGAGGTCGGCGAACTGGCGGGCGAACCACTGGCCGGGGTTGATGGTGTCGAGCTTGACGTGGCCGAAGGGGTCGCGCTGGACCTCTTCGCCCTTGGCCTCCATCTCCGCGATGATCTCGGGGACGCCGGCGCCCTCGGACAGGAAGATGTTAACGTTGCCCTGCTCGTCCATGATGGTCTTGAGGCGTTTGGCCTCGGCCTCGAAGTCGAGCTTCATCTCCGGCAGGAAGACGGCGTGCACGTCCCAGCGCTCCTGGGACAGGCCCAGCGAGGGGGCCCACTGCTTGTCCCCCAGCAGCTCGTGGTAGCGGCGGGCGGTCTCGGCGGTGAGATAGCCGCAGTTGCGGCCCATGCACTCGTGGATGACCAGCATGCGCGGGTTGGAGCGGTGCTCGCCGATGACGTTGAAGGCGAAGCCGGCACCCTGCTCGGCAGCGGTCCAGGCGCCCAGGGACTGGCGGATCGGGACGACGTCGTTGTCGATGGTCTTGGGCAGGCCGACGACGGTGAGGTCGTAGTCGTGCTCGTGCAGGTAGGCGGCCAGGTCGGCGGCGGTGGTGTTGGTGTCATCCCCACCGATGGTGTGCAGGACGTCGACGCCGTCCTCGCGCAGGCGCTCCGCGGCGAAGGCGAGCGGGTCCACGCCCTCCTTCACCAGGCCGCGCTCGACGAGGTTCTTGGCGTTGGTGAGCTTGACACGGGAGTTGCCGATCGGGGAGCCACCGTACTGGCGCAGGACGCCAGCGTTCTTGCGGCCCTCGTCGTCGATGACGACGTAGTTGCCAGTGAGCAGGCCGTGGTAGCCGTACTGGTAGGCGATGATCTCCACCTCGGGGGCGACCTCGGTGTAGCGCTCGATGAGGTCGCCGACGGCGGCGGACAGGCAGGGGGCGAAGCCTCCTGCGGTGAGGAGGGCGACGCGACGGATCGACATCGGAAACCTTTCGTCGGTGGTGAGGTTTGACGGACTCATCCTACCGGGACGGCGCCGCGGCGCGGCCAGCCCGGATCTCCGGCTACCCGGCCGCCTGTGTGTCAAAATCCCTCACAAACGCCGTCGTCAGCCCAAACGCCGCGGAACAAAACCGCTTCATTCCAACGATTCGCGAAACGCCATCGACGCCTGCGGCCTCGTTTATCAGGAATTGTGACAGCCCTGCCCGCTAATCCACGTCCCGCGGGGCGGCGTCGTCGGCCTCGTCGTCGGGCGCCCCGACGTCCGGCGGCTCGGCCTCATCAGACTCATCCGGCTCCTGCGGCGGCTCGGGCACCTCGACGTCGGGGAC
>NZ_JAWDJJ010000266.1:0-2103 GCF_032465695.1 Actinomyces sp. MRS3W | reverse complement strand
TTGCCCGCCCCCACCGCCGCATCCAAGGCGGCGGACTCCTCCATGACCGCTTGCTGCAGCGCCTGCCGCCAGACGGCAGCGGCCGGCGCTGTGGCAAGGGCGGCGGGATTGGCGGGTGCCGCGATCGTGCGCGAGCAGTCGTCGACGGCCAGGCAGTCCGGCAGGTCGCGTACCGATGAGACCGGGTAGGCCAACGGCTGGCCGAGCGTCGTCGCCACCTGTTCCGCCGCACGCATAATCGTCGCCGGCGTGCGGTAGCAGACGGTGAGCACCTCCTGCCGCAGCGGCGTCGAGGCCCGCGTGCTCCGCGTCGCCTTCCCCCCGCGGCGGCGTTCGTGCTGGCGCGTGCCCAGCGCCGAGAGCACCTCTTCCCAGGAGCGCGGCGTGTTCGGCCCGGAGTACTGGGCCAGGTCGCCAACGATCGTGAAAGAACGCACGGGGCAGCGACGCGCCAGGGCCCGCCACGCCATGGCGCCCAGTTCTTGTGCCTCATCGACGACGACGTGCCCGTAGGTCCAGCTGCGGTCGGCTCGGGCCCGTTCTGCCAGCGTCAGGGACGGGCCGGTCTCCTCCATGCGGTCGGCAAGCATTTCCGCACTGACCATGCCGTCGCCCAACTCCTGGGACTCAATGGCCTGCGCCGCATAGGCGACCAGCGATTCTCGACGCCGCGCCTCCAGCCGGGCACGCCGGGCCTCGGCATCCTCACTCGGCCCCAGCAGCTCGGCCAGCTCGTCGAGCAGCGGCACGTCCGCCGGCGTCAGCTCGCTGCCCACGGGCCGCTCCAGCAGGGCGCGTTCGGCCGCACTGAGCTCCGGGGCGAGGCGCTCCAACAGTGCCGGCCGCGACCAGAGGCGCTCCAGCAGGCCGGCCGGCGTCGTCGGCATCCAACACAGGTTGATCTCCCGGCGGGCATCGCGGGCGGTGCGGATGTCCTCACGAATCCAAGCGCGGGTGTCGGCGTCGTCGGCGTCCTGATGCGTGGCCGCGGCGAACTGGTCGGTCAGTCGCTCCAGCAGCCACAGCACGAAGGTCTCGCGGGCCAGGTTGTGGGGCTTGCCGCCCCGGCGCGCCCGGCTCGCCGCCTCGCGCACATCCTGCGGATCCAGGTGCAGCCGCGTGCCCTGCACGACGATCTCCCGTGGGCCCTCCGGCACCCGCTGGAGGTCGCGCACCGCCCGCCGCAGAATATCCGCCCACACCAGACGCGACTTCACCTCGGCGATACGCGGGGACTCGCTGCCGCGGGCGTGCACGCCCGGCACCAGGTCGGCCAACGTGGTGGACACCACTCCCGTTTCACCCAGGGAGGGCAGCACCTGCTCGACATACCGCAGGAAGGTGCGTGAGGGACCCACGAGCAGCACGCCGGTGCGCTCCAGGCGCTCGCGTTCGGCGTAGAAGAGGTAGGCCACGCGGTGCAGCGCCACCGCCGTCTTGCCGGTTCCGGGGCCGCCTTGCACCACCAGCACCCCCTTGCCGTCGCTGGTCACCACGCGGTCCTGCTCGGCCTGAATGGTGGCGACGATGTCGCCCATGCGCCCATCGCGGGCCGCCGACATGGCCGCCATGAGGGCGCCCTCACCCTGCAGGCCGTCGAGGGAGACGTGCCCCGTGTCGTGGCCGGTCGCGGGGGAGGGCGCCGACTCGCCGGCGGCGGCGACGTCGATGAGCTCGTCCTCCACCCCGATGACCCGGCGCGCCCGGGTATCGATGTGGCGTCGGCGCACCAGCCCCATCGGATTGGAGGCGGTTGCTTGGTAGAAGGCCCGGGACAGCGGCGCGCGCCAGTCGAGAACCACCTCGCGGTGCCGGGCGTCATGCAGGCCGATGCGCCCCACGTAGTGGCGTCGCCCCGCCGTCTGCGGGGCCGTGGGATCCGCCTGAGCCGGGGAGGGGGGCTCGGGCGCTGCGGACATGTCCATGCGGCCGAAGACCAGGCGGTCCTCGACCCCCTCCAGGGAGGAAACCAGTCCGGAGTAGTGGGCGGCGTAGGCGTCCCGTTCGCCGCGCGACTGGTGCGTGCCGCTGGCGCCGCGGGCCTGCGTGGCCGCCAACGAGCGGCGGGCGGAGGCCAGCTGCCGGTCCAGCTCGGCGTAGGCC
>NZ_JAWDJJ010000265.1:0-29874 GCF_032465695.1 Actinomyces sp. MRS3W | reverse complement strand
GCAGCCTGGTGGAGCAGGGCGTCAATGTAGACGCTGAGGTCGCCTCCACCTACCGCCAGTGGTGTGAGGCTCAGGAGCCGCCGGTGGAGGAATGGGGCAACTGGCCCCGCTACTATCCGGAGATGGAGGTGGATGACGCATTCGTGGCCGCCGCGGCCTCCCGGGCTCGCACCGCCGTCGTCGTCATCGGGCGCGCCGCCGGGGAGGACCGGGAGAACGTACTCGAACCCGGCGCCTACTACCTCACCGAGACAGAACGTGCCCTTGTGGAACGGGTGACCGGCCACTTCGAGAGCACGGTGGTCATCGTCAACTCCGGCAATGTCATGGACCTGTCGTGGGCCGAGGAACTGAACGTGTCCGCCCTGCTGCTGGCCTGGCCCGGCGGTATGGAGGGTGGGCGGGCAACCGCCGACGTGCTCACCGGCGCTGCGGAGCCGGGCGGGCGCCTGACCGACACTATCGCGCGCGCTTACGAGGACTACCCCTCCGCCGCGAACTTCGGCGACGCGGAGTACAACAACTACGCCGAGGACATCTTCGTCGGCTACCGCTACTTCGAAACCTTCGCCCCGGACAAGGTGCTCTTCCCCTTCGGGCACGGCCTGGGGTACACCTCCTTCGAACTCGCCGCTGCCGAAGCGGAGGAGGCCGACGGTAGCGTTCGCGTCCGGGTCGCCGTCACCAACACCGGCCCCCGTCCCGGTGCCACCGTGGTGCAGGTTTACCGAGGCGCCCCCGCCGGTGCCGCCCTGCCGCACCCGGCCCGCGAGCTGGTCGCATTCGCGCGCACCGACGTCGTCGCCCCCGGTGCCAGTCAGGAACTGACCCTCGTCTTCCCCCGGGAGCGCCTGGCCTCCTTCGACGACGCCGGCACGACCGGTCACGCTCACGCCTGGGTCATCGAGGCCGGCGACCATCCGGTGTACGTGGGCACCTCGGTGCGGCAGACCACCCTGGCGGGCAGCGTCGTCGTCGAGGCCCTGGAGGTCACCGAGCAGCTGGAGGAGGCGCTTGCGCCCGCCCCGGGGGCCCCATTTGAGCGCATGACAGTGGTCCGCGATGCGCAGGACCGGCCCCAGGTCGGTTGGGAAGCCGTGCCGACGGCGACCATCGACCTGCGTGAGCGCATCCTGGCCCGCCTACCCGAAGCGATCACCCCAACCGGCGACACCGGCATCCGCTTCAGCGACGTGGTCGCAGGGCGCACCACCATGGAGGCCTTCGTCGCTCAGCTGGAGGTCGAGGACCTGGCTCAGCTTGCTTACGGCGACGTGGAGATGAACTCCCCGCTGGGTGCGCCGGGCAATGCCGGTGCCTTCGGCGGCCTGACCGAGCGCCTGCGCGCTCTCGGTGTGCCCCCGGTCATCACTACCGACGGCCCCTCGGGCATTCGCGTATCCGCCTACGCCAGCCTGCTGCCCTGTGGCACCGCCCTGGCTTCCAGCTGGGACATGGCCCTGCTGGAGCGGCTCGCCGCGCTGCACGGGCAGGAGATGCTCCGCAAGGGCTCCGATGTGCTGCTGGCGCCGGGATTGAACATCCACCGCGACCCGCTGTGCGGACGCAACTTCGAGTATTACTCAGAGGATCCGTTACTCACGGGCCTGGCGGCGGCAGCCGTCGTGCGCGGGATCCAGTCCCAGGGGGTGTCGGCCTGCCCGAAGCACTTCGCCTGCAACAGCCAGGAGACCAACCGCATCTACAACGACTCACGGGTGTCGCAGCGGGCCCTGCGGGAAATCTACCTGCGTGGATTCCGCATCTGCGTTGAGCAGGCCGGCCCGCTCAACATCATGACCAGCTACAACAAGATCAACGGCCAGTGGGCGCACTACAACTACGACCTGGTCACCACCATTCTACGCGGCGAGTGGGGCTACCAGGGCAATGTCATGACCGACTGGTGGATGCGCTACGCGCCGGATCCGCTGTTCCCCGAGTTGAAGGACTCCGCCACGCGAGTGCGCGCGGGCGTGGACGTGCTTATGCCCGGCGGCACGACCTGGTCCTCCACTCGCGCCGATGGTCACGACGACGCCATCCTCGCCGGCTACTCGCCGACCGACGCCAGCGGGGAGCACCTCACGCTCGGTGAACTGCAGCAAACCGCACTGCACGTGCTACGCATGGCGGCCACCACCCCGGCCGCCCGCGCCGCGGCCACCGAGACCGCCTGAACCCAACCTACGGGGCGGGTTTCAGTTTGTCGGACATGCCTCGTCAGCCCCATGCCCGGCCACCTCCTTCGCCGAAACCGGCACTAATAACATGCCGAAACCGGCACTAATGACGTGTCGAAACCGGTCGTTGTGGTGGTGGGGTGGGTGGCGGACAGGGCCGGTCGGAGCGGTGTTGAGGAGCGGTGGATGCGTGCAGGCGGGCCCCGCGGACGCTTGTCCTCTGGCTGGTAGCGGCGGGGGCGGCGAAAAAGTGTCCATTGGTCGCAACTTTTAGCAGCAGGGCTCGCCGGTTACTTCTGGATACCGCCTCTGACCTGGGCAAACGCGCAGGCGCCAGGTCGGGCCGGTGAGGGCGTCGACTAAAAGTTGCGACAGATGGTCACTCACGACCCATGACGCCTGGTGCCCGCCCGACCACGGCGCCCGGTCATCTCACCGCCGCGCGTGGCCGACGGGGTTTTCCACAGGCGCGCCGGCCCGGGTAGCGGTGACGCGGTAGATCTCGGTACGGTTGCGGGCGTCGGCACTTGGTCGACGCGCCCACACACCCCGTTCCGGGTCCTCAATGAGGAGGCTCCCCCTTCGATGCTCACCTTCCCGTCGCTCACCAGTTTGGTCACCGCACCACAGCGTCGGTCGCGTCTTCCTCACCGCCCCAGCCATGGCCGCCACCCAAACCGCGCCGCCCGTGCAGCGGTGCTGGCCGCCTGCTTGACCCTGCTGGCCGCCGGCTGCTCCGGAAACGGCAACACCACCGACACCCCCACCGGCACCGCCGGCGGGACGCCCGCAGTTTCCGCGTCCCCCACACCGTCCGCCAGCCAGACACCATCGCCCAGCCCTACACTCAACCTTTCACCCGAGGACACCGCCCTGCGCGAGACCGCCCTGGCCATGGAAGAGCCCCAACCCTACGAGGGCGCCGACGAACACTCCGACCACGGCGCCATACTCACAGCCGGCCACTTCATCGAACTGTATCCCTACGTGTACGCCACCGGCGACCTCACCACCTGGCAGAACATGAGCGACGACAACTGCGAATTCTGCAACAGCGTCATCAACAACGCTACTGAACTACACGGATCCGGCGGATGGATCGATCCCTGGAACCAAGAATTAACGATCCTAGAGTACTGGACTGATGATAGCGATCCCAACCGGTACGTCATCCGTCTCAACGTAATCTCAGACCCCCACACATCACATTCTGGCGACGGACGCTCCACAACCCAGGCTGAAGCATCCGACGATACGCTTCTCGTTCAGCTTCATTGGTCGGACGAAGCGTGGAGTGTTGAGGTCGTAGACATTGAGAATGGTGGTGAGCCAAATGATGAGGGATAGCAAGACTGCTCTGCATGCTATGGCGATTATTTCACTGCTGCTCTCCTGTGCTGTCCCCCTTGCGTCTGCTTCGGACAGCGCGCCTACATCTGGTGAACTCAACGCAGAGGCGCACGACAGCACAGTGTCGGTGACAAGCACCACTTCACGGCGGGTGACCTCGACTGGGCCGCAGGGAACCGCTTCAGGTAACGGCGGCACTGCTAGCAGCTCTGATGGTCCGCAGTACCTGTATGGGGCTGCCAATGACAGGTGTCCCTACGGGACTGTATCGGTCAGTCCGATCACCGAGGGCCGCACCGGTTACATCATGGAGTGCCTCGACGCCCCCGTCGACACCAGCGCCGACCCGGCCACGATCGTGGTCACGGTCACCTCCAGTGATGTGGTCACCCTGCTGGCCGACGGCTCCGGTATTACTCGCCAGCCCCCGGGGGATGAGGTCCTGCTGTCGAAGATCTTCATCGTCTACACCAGCCCCGACACCCAAGTACTGACCACCACGGTGGCCGGGGCCGCCGTCACCATCCACGCCACACCCACCTCCTACACCTGGGACTGGGGAGACGGAACCACCCTGGCCACCACCGATCCTGGGGCGGCCTGGCCCAACCAGACCGTCTACCACCAGTACACCGCCACCGCCGCGGACATCACCACCACGCTGACTACTACGTGGAAAGCCACCTTCACCCCCGCTGGCGGCACCACCACGCCCGTGACCGGGACCATCACCACCACCAACACCACCACCCCCTACAACGTCGTACGCACCCTCACCTACCTCACCGACCAAGGCGAAACCCAACAAGGACACTAAACGTGCCAGAAGGGGTCCTCATTCGAAGAGCTATTTCTCCTGCTCTTGCTGGTTGGTCGTCCGGCGACGAAACAGCAGACCGCGCCTGTGAGCGACCTGCATGATGAGGACGCCCATTCCTCCGCACACCAGCACCGCCACCAACGAGCCCTCAATGCCCATCTCACCGCCGGTGAGTAGCTCGGGCCCGGTGAAGCTCGCTTCGAATAAGCCACGACCGCTTCCTGTGCCGGAGACGTCGGACCCGAAAACTCCCCCCTGCACAAAATTCCAGGCCAGGTGGACGCCGAAAACCAGCCACAGTCTACGCGTCACCAGATAGCAGGCGCCCAGGAGCACCCCTGCTTCCACCGCAATAGCCAGTGCCCCGAATACCGTCGCCTCGGGATTGCCCAGGTGCGCCAGGCCGAATAGGAGAGAGGTTGCCGCCACGGCCCACACCGTACCCAGCCAGTGCTCAAGCAATCGGAGCAGCAGCCCCCGGAAGAGAATCTCCTCAGCGAATCCTGCAGCAACACCCATGGCTAGGCCGACAATCACGCCCGGGTGCCACCCCACGGTCGTTACCCGATAAGCGCCGAACGCCGCGAGCACCAGCACGACGACGGTGATGAGCAGCCCCCCGATGAGCACTCCGGTTAGGAACTCGTGCACCTTGCCGCCGCCAGCCAGCTCGCCCACGCGCGCCCCGCGTATGAGGCGCATGCAGCCCCAGTAGCCGCCTACGGCGATAAGAGCCGACACGAGGGATCCGCCAAGGAAACTTACCGGCGAGCTGCCGATGTCCGTCATCTCCGACGTGACAGTGGCGGTGTCAGTCTCACCGATCAGCGCACTCATGATCCCCATGCCAACATATGTGCTCAGCTGCGCGGCAATGAAGACGAAAACGCCAAAGAGCACTTGCCATCCCCAGCGGCGCGCAGTGGCGGGAACTTCGCGCGCACCGGCTAGCGCCGGAGGCAGTAGTCGGTCCAGACCGGCAAGTAAGCCGCTATCAGAACGAGACGGCACGAATTCTTCTCCCCAGCAGTTGCGTTCAAGTCGGTTGCATCTGTCTGGGCACGAACAGTAACAAGTCCTGCACTGTAACAGTCTCCGTCAAGGCTTCAGTCCCCTCCCCCACTGATGCTAATTTCACGGACGATGACCGTATGCGGCACCGTTGACCTGTGTCAGCACGCGCCCGTCGGCGTCGGTGATCTCAGCGGTGGGGGTGGGATCCAGCTGCAGCGCTACGTGCAGCTTCTGCCCGCCCGCGCCGACGACGTCGTAGGCGTAGTCGCGGTTGTCCAGATGCGTGGCGGTGGTTCTCGCGGTGGTCAGCCAGGGGTTCCGACGCCGCAGTGCAATGAGTTCCTGGTGCAAACGCAGCATTGGTGCCCCCAGAGAGGACAGATCCTCCGGGCGGCCGGGGAAGGCGGGGCGCACCTCGTCGTCGCCGCCCAGACGCTCGGTCTTGACCCCGCGGAACGCCTGCTCGTCCCCATAGTAGATCGAGGGAATGCCCCCAACGGTGAACAGCAGTACCACTGCCAGGGCGGCGCCGGCGCCGCCAATCTTGGAGGCGATGCGGGTGACGTCGTGGTTGCCGACGAAAGTCATGGGCGTGAAGCTGGTCAGCAGGTCGTTGTGCCGTTGCAGGGTCCAGTCGAGTTCGAAGAAGTTCCCGTCGGCCAGCGAGCTCCAGATCGCCTTCCACAGCTCATACTGAGTCACCGAGTCCATACCGGAGCGGGCCACAATATCGGCGTAGTCGCCGTGAATGACCTCGCCCATGAACCAAGCCTCCGGGAACTCCTCGCGCACGCGCGGCAAAACCCTGGCCCAGAACTCCGGCGGGACGGCGTAGGCGGCGTCCAGTCGCCAGGCCACAGCACCCCGGCGCAGCCAATGCCGCATGACGTCGGCGACCAGGTCGGCGACGGCCGGCTCGTCATGATTGAGGGCGGCCAGGCCCTGATGCCCCTCGAAGTCCCCGTGGCGTATACCGTCCGCGGTGTGCTCCAGGCGGAAGAGCCGTTGTGCCTGCGTGTCTCCGCCCATGGCCGCTTGGAAAAGGGGGTGGGCGGTGCCAACGTGGTTGAACACGCCGTCGAGCATGACGTTGATGCCGCGCTCGTGACAGGCCGCGACGAGCCGGTCGAAGGCGGCGTCGTCTCCCAGGCGCGGGTCGATGGAGTAGAAGTCGACCGTGTCGTAGCCGTGGGTCTCGGAGGTGAAGACCGGCCCGAGTGCTAGCCCATTGGCTCCCAGTTCAACGAGGTAATCCAGCCAGCCGACGAGCCCGTCCAGCCTGGGGGTGAGTTCCCGCTCGGGGGGTGTCGGGCGCACCGGTGCGCCGGTGAAGCCGAGGGGGTAGACGTGCCACCAGATGCAGAAGTCACTCCAACGGGACACCGCTACTCCTTTGCTCCGCGCCCGGTTGGATCCTCGCACTGTAAGGCAAGCGCCGTCACAGCTCCGCCGGACGTTTACACCAAATTAGCATGTGCAACACACCAGCGGTTGTGATTGGGGCTGCGTTGCGCGGGCCTGACCCGGCCAGCTTCATACCTTGGCGATGGGAGCGAGCCGCAGCATGAGACGCTTGGTGGTCGGCGCACCGTCAACGGTGAACTCCACGCGAGCCACGGTAGAACGGCCCGTCCCCTCCAGGCCGATGACGGTGCCCACCCCGTAGGTGTTGTGACTGACCTGATCGCCGACCTTGAGTCCGGCAACCGCCTCCGGCAGTCCGGAGTCTTCCGCCGAGTGGTCCGCGGCATCGCCGGAGCCGCCGCCCAAGCGGACGGGCTTTCCGCGTGCCGCCAGGCGTTTGGCGCGGCGCGCCTCGGCGCGGTCCTTGGGGGTCTCGACCCGGCCTAGCCTGCCGGTGCGAGTGCGCCGACCGGAGCCGATAGCCGGGGCGAAATCGTCGTCGTCCGTTGAGGCGGCGCCGCCGCGCCCGCCGTATCCGCGGCGCATGCCGAAGCCGCCCTCGTCCCAGGACTCCCCCCAGCCGGTGCCGCCGCCGCGCAGCGCCTCCATGGAGGAGGTCAGGCGCTTCCATTCGATGGTGTCGGCGGGGACGTCGTCGAGGAAGCGGGAGGGTGGCATGGCGGAGGCGGTGCCCCAGGCGGAGCGCACGGCGGCGCGGGTCAGGTACAGGCGCTCGCGGGCACGGGTGACGGCCACGTACGCCAGCCGGCGCTCCTCGGCCAGTTCGGTGTCGTCAGCGAGGGAGCGCGAGTGCGGGAAGGTGCCGTCCTCCAGGCCGGTGACGAACACGACCGGGAACTCCAGTCCCTTGGCGGTGTGGACGGTCATGAGCGTGACCTGCCCCTGTTCCTGGGCCTGCGCCTGGTCGGCGACGTCGGCGCTGGGCGGGAGCTGGTCGGAATCGGCCACGAGCGAGACCCGCTCCAGGAAGTCGGCGAGTGTGCCCTCGGGGTTGGCGGCCTGGAAGTCGGAGGCCACCGCGTGCAACTCGGCCAGGTTCTCCACCCGACTGGCGTCCTGCGGGTCGTCGCTGGCGCGCAGCTCGGCGAGGTAGCCGGAAGCGTCCAGTGCGGCGTCGAGGATGTCGGCGACGCCGTCGCCGGCGTCCCGCGAATGCCGCAGGGAGGTGAGCAGTTCATGGAAGGCGGTTACCTGCCGGATGGCGCGTGTGGTCAGCCCGACGACGGCGGGCGGCTCCGTTCCCTCGCCCTCCCCCGTGCCGGCGGCCGGTGCGGGGCGGGGGGCGCCGGCGGCGTCGGCGATGGCGGTGCCGAAGGAGACGGTGTAGCGGGCGGCGTGCTCGGCCAGCGCGCCCTCCGCCTTGTCCCCCAGTCCACGTTTGGGGACGTTGAGGACGCGGCGGATGGAAACGTCGTCGTCGGGGTTGTCGACGGCGCGCAGGTAGGCAATGGCGTCCTTGATCTCGCGGCGCTCATAGAAGCGGGTGCCGCCGACCACCTTGTAGGGCTGGCCGGAGCGCACGAAGGCCTCCTCCAGCGCCCGGGACTGGGCGTTGGTGCGGTAGAAGATGGCGATCTGCCCGGGGCTTATGCCCTGCTCGTCGGCGAGGCGGTCGATCTCGGAGCTGATCCAGCGGGCCTCATCGTGCTCGGAGTCGGCCACGTAGCCGATGATCTTGGAGCCGTCACCGGAGGAGGTCCATAGATTCTTCTCGCGGCGCCCGCTGTTGCGGGCGATGACGGCGTTGGCGGCCGACAGGATGTTCTGGGTGGAGCGGTAGTTCTGCTCCAGCAGGATGGTGCGGGCGCTGGGGTAGTCCTGCTCGAACTCCTCGATATTGCGGATCGTGGCGCCACGGAAGGCGTAGATGGACTGGTCGGAGTCGCCGACGACGGTCAGCTCCGCGGGCGGGACGCTGGACCCGGCGCCGGAGGTGCCCGGCCCGCCGACGAGTTCGCGCACGAGCACGTACTGGGCATGGTTGGTGTCCTGGTACTCGTCAACAAGCACGTGACGGAAGCGGCGCCGGTACATTTCGGCTACGGCCGGTTTTGCCTGGAACAGCTGGACGGTGCGCATGATGAGGTCGTCGAAGTCCAGGGCGTTGGCGGCTGCCAGTCGGCGCACGTAGGCGCTGTAGACCTCGGTCAAGTGCCGTTCGAAGGGGTTAGAGGTGACGGCTCGCTCGGCGAATTCGGCCGGGGTGACGAGTTCGTTCTTCAGGTCCGAGATACGGGAGGCGAAGGTCTTGGGCGTGAAGCGCTTGGGGTCGATGCCGAGCTCGCGCACGATGAGGGTGATGAGGCGGGTGGAGTCGGCAGCGTCGTAGATGGAGAAGGTGGAGCGCAATCCGGCAGCCTCGTGCTCGCGGCGCAGGATGCGCACGCAGGCGGAGTGGAAGGTAGACACCCACATGCGCTCCCCCGCCGGCCCGACCAGGCCGGCCACGCGCTCACGCATCTCCGCGGCGGCCTTGTTGGTGAAGGTGATGGCGAGGATCTCACCCGGGCGGGCCCGGCCGGTGGCCAGCAGGTAGGCGATGCGATGGGTGAGCACCCGGGTCTTGCCACTGCCGGCGCCGGCGATGATGAGCAGCGGGGAGCCGGCATGGGTGACGGCCTGCTCCTGTGCGGGGTTGAGGCCCTCGAGCAGGTCCGCCGGGTCGGCCACAGTCATGCCGTAGTGGGGCACGCCGATTTCGGCCCTCCGGCCCGTCGTACCCCCGGCATCGAGGCCGGCTCGGGCGCGTTCGGCGGCAGCATTCGCCTGCGCACGCGCGACCAGAGCCGAGAGCTCCGCCTGTCGTTCCTCCCAGGTGGGGGCGGCGGCAGCCTCATCGACCTGCGAGGGCGCGCCGGCGTCTTCCTCGGGGGCGTATGGGGCGAGGTCCTCCTCGGCGGGCGGTTCGACGTCGGCCCAGGAGTCGTCGTCCCAGGCGGCGCCGGCCGGGTCGAGTGAGGGCAGGACGGTCTCCGGTGGGGGCGGGGTCGCGGCGCCGGATCCGGGCATGGGCAGAGCACCGAAGAGGGAGTTCATCGCGTCGTTCATCGTGGACCCAAGCCTAGACGAGCGAGCCGCGGCGGTGCGCATGAGAACGCGGAGCGGGCACGCTCGTCCATCCCTTGGTAGCGGCGCGTGCTTCTGAGAGACTGTGGCATGACTGTCACCGTCATAGTCGACCCAAACTCTGTCGAGGACGCCTGCCAGCGCTTCGGCGTCGCAAGGCTCAGGATCTTCGGCTCCGCTGTGAGTGGGTCCTTCGACCCGACAACCAGCGACGTCGACTTCCTTGTGGACTTCGAGGAAGGCCGAGGCAGTCGCTTCGACGACTACTTTGGGTTGCAGGAGGCCCTGGAACAAGCGACGGGCCGATCCGTAGACCTAGTGACGGCGGAGTCTCTGCGCAACCCGTACTTCCGGGAGTCGGTCCTGGCCACGGCGGAGGACCTTTATGCGTCATGAAAGCGCGGCCTACCTTTGGGACGCCGCTGAAGCCGCACGGTCCGTGATTGCCTCAGGTTCCAGCGCTGCTACCACAGATTGAAGCACTGTTGTCCTCTGCCGGTAGCGGCAGTTGATCAGCCACTGTCCGTCCCGGAGCACCAAGGCGTCAATGTAGCGGATCGAGTTATCCACCAGGATATCCTCGCCGTACTCCTTCTGAACCAGCAGGGCCTTGCCGTCATGGACGTCCGTGGCTGCAACGGGTGAGCCAGTTCCCGCTTAGCTGCAGGGGATCGGCCAGGCATTGGAGCGCATGACCATCCGTCGCAACTTTTGCTGCGCTCACCCGGCCGCCGGACCGAGCATCCCCGCGTTTTGCCCGGATCTGCGCCACCCTCCTTCGGACGCCAACGGACACCAGCCGCAGAAGTTGCGACAGATGGTCACTCTTGAGCCGAACCGAGGCGGGCGAGGTCGTCCTGGACGCGCTGGGGCTCCTGGTCGAGCGGAACGTTGTGCGTGTCGAGCACGCCGTCGAGCACGCCGGGCTCATCCGCACGCGTGGCGGCGAACAGAGCTTCGAAGTCGGTGACGGGGGCGCCGGACTTGCTGAAGATCTCCACCGTACGGCGCGCACCGGAGGGGTTGAGGGCGCCCTCCAGGAGCACCTGGGCGATGTGGCGCCGGTCGACTCCGGGCTGCCCGGTGACCAGGTCGCCCTGACGCAGGTCGATCTGCCGGTCCGCGGTCCCCTGGTAGTCGAACCAGCCGGGCCGCACGATGGTGTAGGGGCGGCCGGAGGCGCGCACGAGCCGCTCGGCGCGGCGCTTCCACTCGACGAATCCGTAACCGGTGACCCGCGAGGAGTGGGAGGCGTTCATCGTGGTCATGAGGCTGATGTGGGTCTCAGAATCTCCGAGAGCGTCGATAACCGCGCGGACGATGTCGTAGAAGGTGGCGCCGTCCTTGCCGTCCGAGTCGGTACCGTGGGTGAGGACGACGGCGTCGACGTCGGCGACCAGCAGGCGCAGCGCGTCGGCGTCATCGGCCGCTGCCTCGACGATCTCGGCGCCGTCGGGTAGGGAGCGGCGAGCACGGGAGGCGTTGCGGGTCAGCGCGCGTACAGTGAGGCCCCGCTGCAGGGCCTCTTCGACGACGACGCGCCCGACCTGCCCGGTGGATCCGATGACAAGGACAGTGGTCATAGGAGAACTCCGATCAGATGCTTTCGATTGGGGCCGGCACGCGGAACCGATGCCGGTCCGCCGCCGACGCTGAACGAAGAGTCTGCCCCGCCGACGCGTAGCCGTCCAGGACCCACCGGTACCCCGATACCAGGGCCAGCCTGCTCCGGCGCGACGGTGTGGGCACCGGTGCTCACACCGTCGTGGAGCGGAGCCGTTGTCCCGGCCCTACCAGCGGGCGACCACTTCGATGCCCTCCCGCTCCAGGGCATCACGCCAGGCGGGATCGCGCAGCATTCGCGCCTCCCAGACGCGCTTGTCCCAGCCGGCTCCGAAGCGCTCGCGCGCCCAGGCCGTGTCCGCGCCCGGGTGCGCGAAGATCTCCGAGGTGCCTTCGGGGAGCAGGGGCAGCAAGCCAATGTAGAAGTCGCGCAGGTTTTCGTAGCTGCCGATCATGTCGGTGGGGCGCGGGTCGGTGAGCAGCGTCTGGGGCAGAGCGACCCCCAGGTCGTCCGCAGCCCGGAGCGCCCGCCGGTGTGCCTGTGCCACGGTCGGCGAAATCTGGCCGCCGAGCAAGGTGGCGTCGAGGATGCGGGGGAAGCGGAAGGCTAGTCGTCGGCGGGCGCAGGCGGTCAGTACCTCGGCCAGTCCCGCCCCGCCGTGCAGACCGTAGACGGTGCCCGAGTGGGAGTCGATGCGATCAATGGCCAGTCCCACGGCTCGCATACGAATCATTTGCGCGGTGACTTCGGCACTGATCGCCTCCGGGGTCGCGCGTTCCTCGGCAACCGACGGGTCGGCAGGTAGGTTGCCGTCGGGGTCGGCCAGAACGGAGCCCTCCGGAGACAATGGCGTCCACGGCTCGCGGCCGCGGTCGGAGTTCGTGGAGACATGGAGCCCCACCCCGAAGTCATGGTTGGCGCGCAGTGCGGCCAGCTGTGGAGCGACGTCGTCGAGGTACTCGGAGACCGCCAGCACGGTGGTGGCGGAGACGTAACCATCCTGCAGCAGATCCAGGACCACCTCGGCGGAGGCGGGGTCATAGCCGTAGTCGTCGGCGGTGAGGACGAGGCGGCGGGCGTTCATGGTGCAATCTCCTTCGTTTCGTCTGCCGGAATGGCAGCCTGGCCGTCGTTCGGCGTGTCGGCGGGTACCGCGATGTTGCGGGAGATGATGGCGCCGATGGTCAGCAGGCCGAAGGGGTACAGGGACATGTACACCCGCCAGGCGAGTCCCGCCTGCGTGCCCGGATCGTCGCCGGAGTGGTAGCCGAAGAACCATCCCAGGGACAGCAGCGCGATCGAAACGGGGATGGCGCTGAGTCGGCCCAGGACCCCGAAGGCGGACAGGAAGATGCCCTCGCGGTGGACGCCGGTGGTCGCGGCGTCGTGGTCCAGGATGCGGGCGAAGATCAGGTCGTTGGTGGCCAGCATGCCGGAGTAGCCGAAACCGACGCACAAGCCGGCGATGATCGCGGTGGGTAGGTTGCTGGCAAAGAACAGCGGCAGGAAGGACACCGCCGCTGCGGGCAGGGCAATCTTCCAGGTGTGCGCCGCCCCGAAGCGGCGCACGATCATGGTCCACAGCGCCAGGAAACCGATGGAGGCCGCAATGACCGTGGCCTGCAAAATAGTGGCCTGCAGGGCGTCTCCGCCCAGGGAGTGGTCGACGTAGAACTGCAGTCCGCCCAGAATCAGCGACATGGCCGCCCCGAAGCAGGCGGAGACAACCCCCACCGTCCAGAAGTAGCGGTTGGTGAGGATCTCGATGATCGAGTCGATGAAGCGGGGGCGCTCCTCCGCCGCAATGTCTGGGTTCTCATGAATGCCCAGGGCCATGAAGATGATGACGGCGGTGGCGACGACGCCGTAGATGACCGCCAGCAGTTCATACCCGCGGGTCGGGTCGGTGCACTGCGGGTCGGCGACGTCGCAGCCCAGAACGCCGCGGGCCAGCAGGGGTGTGAGCCCCAGGGAGATGATCATGGCGACCAGCTGCAGCCCCTGCCGCAACGAATTGGCTAGGGCGCGGCGCCGTTCGGCGGGGAAGAGCTCCGGCAGCAGCGCCCCGTAGTTGGCGTTGATGAGGGAGTCCGACGCCTCCGACAGGATTGCGAAGGTCGCGAACCAGGCCACCAGTGCGCCGCTTTTGCGGGCCACGACGGCGTCGGGCACCCAGAACAAGGCGATCATGGAGCCCAGTAGCAGCAGGGCTCCGACGATGAGGTAGGGGCGGCGGCGTCCCCAGCGGCTGCGAGTGCGATCCGAGATGTAGCCGAATATCGGGTTGTCGATCGCGTCGATGATGCCGTAGACGGTGTACACGCCGGCGTAGATGGCGGCGTCCATGCCCAGCACCGAGACGTAGAAGTAGAGCATCGATCCCTTGATGACGTTGATGGGGATCGACGTGCCGAACATGCCGATGGCGTAGCGCCATGGCGCAGTGGCGCCACGCGCCGCGGGAGTCGACGTTGTCTCCATGGGTGTCCTCGCGGGGGTACTGGCGCGGCCCCGCGTGCGTCTGTGCACGCCGGGGTTGACCAGATCTGCCCTGTTCGAGTCTAGCGTGTCCTACGCCACAGCATGATCCCAGTATGACGGCGTTATGGTCAGCCCCTGCGGGATCAGTGCTCGGCCCGCAGGTAGCGGCCGCGTCCAGTAAGGTCGTCGCCGGTCTGGGCCGAGGCGAAGCCGGTGGCCAGCGCCGCCTCACGCAGCGCCGCCGCCTGGGCGGGATCGTGCTCCATGACCAGGACGCCGCCGGGCCGCAGCAGGGCCGCCGCCCGCTCGACTATGGCACGCGGCATCGTCAGGCCGTCCTCTCCCCCACCGTAGAGAGCCAGGTGCGGGTCGTGTCGCTGTGTTTCCGCGTCCTCCACCGCGCCCGCGGGCACATACGGCGGGTTGGCCACGACGACGTCGACCCGTCCGTCCAGCTCGGCGAGGGTCTCCGGGGCGGTGGCGTCCCCGGCCAGGACCGTGACCCGTCCCGGTACCAGGCGCTCACAGTTGTCCCGGGCCAGGGCGACGGCGGCGGGATTGACCTCAACGGCCCAGACGCGCGCGGCGGGGACCTCGTGAGCGACGGCGGCGGCGATGGCGCCGGAGCCGGTGCACAGGTCGACGACCCTCACGCCGTGGTCCTGGCCCGCTGCGGCCACCCGTGCGGCGTCGATGGCCGCGCCGGCGACGATCTCGGTTTCCGGCCGGACGATGAACACTCCGGGACGGCATTCGAGCTCCAGTCCCCGGAACCACATGCGCCCGAGGAAGTGTTGGAGCGGCACCCGCGCGGCCCGGCGCTCGATCAGGCTGAGGAAGGTCTCCACCTGCTGGGCAGTTGCGCCGTCGCACATGACGAGAGGTCCTCCCACGACGTGCTCGGCCAGTACCCGGGCATCATGCTCAGGCGAGATCACGCCCGCCTCTCTCAAAGCCTGGCCGGCGTCGCGGACTAAGCGGCGGAAGGCGTACCTGCCGAGCGGCTCGGAGGCGAGAGCCTCCCGAAAACGTGTTTCGGGCTTCGCCCTCAAACGTGCTTCCATCAGCTCGGACACTCGAGCAAGCTCGGCGTCGCTCGCCTCAGTCGCCCGTAAAGGAGCTTGCGACCAGTTGAGGGGGGCCCTCGCCTCCGAGCCGCCTTTCGAGCGCTTTGTCACGCTTGATCCCCGGCGGCGGCCAGGCGCTCGGCCTCGTCCATGGCGATGGCCGAGTCGATGACCGGACCGAGGTCGCCGTCGAGCACAGCGTCGAGGTTGTAGGCCTTGTAGCCGGTGCGGTGGTCGGCGATGCGGTTCTCGGGGAAGTTGTAGGTGCGGATGCGCTCGGAGCGGTCGACGGTGCGTACCTGGGAGCGCCGGGTGGCGGCGGCCTCGGCGGCCTGCGCCGCGGCGCGTTCGGCGAGCAGGCGGGCGCGCAGGACCCGCATGGCCGCTTCCTTGTTCTGCAGCTGGGACTTCTCGTTCTGCATGGATACGACGATCCCGGTGGGCAGGTGGGTCAGGCGCACGGCGGAGTCGGTGGTGTTGACGCTCTGACCGCCTGGGCCGGAGGAGCGGAACACGTCTACGCGCAGGTCGGCGGGGTCGATCTCCAGCTCGCCCGGGTCGTCGGCCTCCGGCATGACCAGCACGCCGGCGGCCGAGGTGTGAATGCGCCCCTGGCTCTCGGTGACGGGCACGCGCTGGACCCGATGGACGCCCGCCTCGTATTTCAGGTGTGCCCACACTCCGTCGGCGGGCTCGACGGGCCCCTTGGCCTTGACGGCCAGCCGCACGTCCTTATAGCCGCCCAGCTCGGACTCGGTGGCGTCCATGACCTCCACGGCCCAGCCCATGCGTTCGGCGTAGCGGGTGTACATGCGGGCCAGGTCGGAGGCGAACAGGGCCGACTCCTCGCCTCCCTCACCGGCCTTGACCTCGATGATGACGTCGCGGGCGTCGTCCGGATCGTGTGGGGCCAGTACGTCGCGAAGCTGGGCGGCGGCGGCTTGCTCGGCCTCGCGCAGGGCGGGTAGTTCGGCGGCGAAGTCGGCGTCCTCGCGCGCCAGGTCGATGGCGTCGGCCAGGTCGGTGTGGGCCGCCTGCCAGGCCCGGTGGGCGTCCACCACGCGGCCCAGTTCGGCGTAGCGGCGGCCCAGGCGACGCATGGCGCCGGGATCGGAGGCGACGGCCGGATCGGCCATCTCGCGCTCAATACCGGCGTGCTCATCCAGGAGGGGCTGGACGGCGGAGAAGTCCTCGACGCTCACAACTCACCTTTCTCCGCCGCTGCGCGGGCGGACGGGTTGGACAAGCGACAGATTACGACCTTGGGGTACGTTCCACGTGCATCGGGCGGTCGTGGAACGTACCCCAAGGTCGTGAATCGTTGACCTGACGGCCGGGGCGCTTACTTCTTGCGCTTGCCGTAGCGGGCCTCGAAGCGGGCCACGCGACCACCGGTGTCGAGGATCTTCTGCTTGCCGGTGTAGAACGGGTGGCACTCGGAGCACACGTCCACGCGAATCTCACCAGAGGTGACGGTGGAACGGGTCTCGAAGGTGTTGCCGCAGGTGCACGTGACCGTAGTGGGCACGTATTCGGGGTGGATCCCCTGCTTCATCGGTGTCTCCTTAGGGTGTCAACGGGTCCCGGGTCCCACGCGGATACGCGGGTGAACCGGAGGCCGATCGGATATTGTGCCAGGCCGCGCCGCACGCCACAACGTGGAACCGGGTGAGGCGCAGCACGGTGCTGTCCTCGGCCCCGGCGTCAACCGAGCGAGCATGCCCGGCCGATGCGGGCGGGGCTTGTCAGGCGAGCTTGGAGTCGTCGTCGGCGTCCGCCAGGGAGGTTCCCTGCGGGGTCGTCTTGGAGATGACCATGAGGAACTCCGCGTTGGACTGGGTCTCCTTGAGCTTGCCCAGCACCAGTTCGAGGGCCTGCTGCTGTTCGAGCCCGGAGAAGAGTCGCCGCAGCCGCCACATGATCTTCAGCTGGGCCGGGTCGATGAGCAGCTCCTCGCGGCGGGTGGAGGAGGCGGCGACGTCGACGGCGGGGAAGACCCGACGCTCGGCCAGCTGCCGCGACAGGCGCAGCTCCATGTTGCCGGTGCCCTTGAACTCCTCGAAGATGACCTCATCCATCTTGGATCCGGTCTCCACCAGGGCGGTGGCGAGGATCGTCAGCGAGCCGCCGTTCTCAATGTTGCGGGCGGCGCCGAAGAACCGCTTGGGCGGATACAGCGCGGAGGCGTCGACGCCACCGGAGAGGATGCGACCGGAGGCGGGGGCGGCCAGGTTGTAAGCGCGGCCCAGTCGGGTGATGGAGTCGAGCAGCACCACCACGTCCTGACCGAGTTCAACCAGGCGCTTGGCGCGTTCAATGGCGAGTTCGGCCACCGTGGTGTGGTCGGAGGCGGGGCGGTCGAAGGTGGAGGCGATGACCTCGCCCTTGACCGTGCGCTGCATGTCGGTGACCTCTTCGGGGCGCTCGTCAACGAGCACGACCATGAGGTGCGCCTCGGGGTTGTTGACCGAGATCGCGTTGGCGATCTGCTGCAACACGATGGTCTTACCGGCCTTGGGCGGGGAGACGATCAGGCCGCGCTGCCCCTTGCCGATGGGCGAGACCAGGTCGATGATCCGCGGGGTCAGAGCCTTGGGCGTGGTCTCCAGGCGCAGCTGTTCCTGCGGATACAGGGGCGTCAGCTTGGTGAACTCCGGGCGGCGCTTGGCCCGCTCCGGATCCATGCCGTTGACGGTCTCCACGCTCACCAGCGGCTTGTACTTCACCCGGTTGGCGCGGTTCTGCCGCCGGTTGCGGCCCTGGCCGCCGCCGGCGCCGGCACTGTCGCCGTTCTCACGCACCCACCCGGTGATGGCGTCACCGGCGCGCAGCCCGTTGTCCTTGATCTGCTGAGCGTTGACGTAGACGTCCTTGGCGCCGGGCAGGTAGCCGGAGGTACGCAGGTAGGCGTGCTGGTGGTCGGTCACGTCCAGGATGCCTGCGACGGGCAGCAGTACCTCCTCCTCCCGGGACTGCTGGCTCCGGGAAGACTGGTTCCCCTCGTAGTTGTCGCCGCGGCCCTCGCGGTCGCGGCGCTTGCGTCCCCGACGCCGACGCCCGCTGCGTGAGTCGTCGTCGGCCTGTTCCTCCCAGCCGGAGTCGTTGCCGTTGCGGCGCCGGTGCTCGCTGGGCTCGACGGCGGGTGTACCAGTGGCGTCGGCCAGGTCGCGCATGAGCGCGGCCTTGGCGTCGGCGTGATCGGCGGAGTCGAAGCCGGACTCGGTGCCCCGGCGCTCGGGGGCCCCGGAGGAGGCCTGGGCACGCCGGCGGGAACGACGCGTTGTCTCGCGCGTGGCCGGGGCCGCCTCAGCGGAGTCGGAGCGCTGCGGAAGGTCAAGCACGAGGGTGGCCTCCTGCGCCGGGGCGGCGTCCTGGGGCGCGCCTGCGGCGGCGGTGACGCGACGCCGGGCCCGTGCCCGGGCGGAGCGGTCGGTGAGTTGAGTTGTTGTCTGCGCGGCCTGTTCGGGATCGGCCTTTGCCGCAGGTGATTCAGGGGCGGCGGGAGTCAAGGGCGCAACGGGAGCGGCGTCTGCGGGGCCGGCGTCGTCCTGGTTCGAGGACGTGCGTGCGGGCCGGCCACGGCGCCGTGCGGGAGCGGACGCTTTGGGGGCGTCGGTCGAGTCGGCGGTCTCGTTCGTTGTGGCCGACGTCGATGAGGTGGTCTGGTTCTCACGGATCGCGGCGATGAGCTCGCTCTTTCGCATGCGTGAGGTGCCCTTGAGTCCGATGGTAGAGGCGAGCTGCTGGAGCTCGGCCAGCCGCATGGTGGACAGCGGAGGGCGGGCGCTGGAAATCTCGGTCACGAGTGTCCTAACGGTGTGAGCATCAGCCAGGAGTGGCGGATGTATCTGGGACTGTCCCGGATGATCACGGGAAGAAGTCGTGCACCAACGAGGGTCCGGGGCAGGGCCTGCGGCCTCAGCCTGGTGCGCATGGGGCCTGCCGCTTCGTTTCGGCTTGCCGCCACGGGAACTTTAGCAGACCGCCGGGGCGTGTCGGCCCTCAAGTAAGCCCGGTTTCGTGTGAATCCCCTCCCGTTCCGGACAGCAACGAAGCCGACATGTCACAGGAGCTGTGCGCCGTTGAGGTCGATACCGGGGCGCAGCACCGTCCAGCCGTGCCGCTCCAGGGTGAAGCGGGTGTGCTGAGACAAATCCGCGAGCACCAGCACCGTGGGCCCCGCACCGGAGATGACCGCCGGGTAGCCCTGCTCGCGCAGGCTGTCCATCACCGCCATGGAGGTCGGCAGCACTCCGCGCCGATACTCCTGGTGCAGCCGGTCCTCGGTTCCCGCCATGAGCAGGTCAGGGCGGCCCGCGAGCGCCAGCATGAGGATGGCGGCACGTGAGGTGTTGAACAGGGCATCAGCGCGCGGCACGGAGTCGGGCAGGACTTGACGGGCCTCCTCGGTGCTCAGCCGCGTCGTCGACGGCGGCACGAGCAGGCTGACCGCCAGGCTCGCATCCACCGGCATGGGGGCGGCGCGCGGGGTACCGTCGGCCTCAATCCAGGCGACGGTAGCGCCGCCGAAGACGGCCGGGGCGACGTTGTCGGGATGTCCCTCGAAGCCGGTGGCGATCCGGAAAACCTCCTCGTCCGGCAGCGCGTCGGGATCGGAGAGCAGGCCGCGGGCCAGCATGAGTCCGGCGACGGCGGCGCTCGCGGAGGAGCCCATGCCGCCGCCGTGGGGGATGCGGTTGATGCAATGCATCTCAAAGCCGGCCTGTGGGGCCCCGGCGGCCTCCAACCCGGCGCGCAGGGCACGCACGACCAAGTTGGAGTCGTCGGTGGGGACGATTCCCTCCCCCACGCCCTGCACGGCGACTGTGGTGGGGCCGACGATGGGGCGGACCTCAACCTCGTCGTAGTAGGTGAAGGCCATGCCGAAGGAGTCGAATCCGGGGCCCATATTGGCGGTGGTTGCGGGAACGCGTACCGCCGCCCGCTCATTGGCCAGTCTCATCTGCGGCTCACAGTCCCTCGACGCGGTGCACGGAGACGACCTCGTCAACGCGCTCCTCGCCGCGCAGCCGCTCCACGGCGGCGTCGAGGTGGGAGACGGGAGCCGCATGGGTGACGATCGTGACCAGAGCCTGCTCGTCGCTGACGTAGCTGGACTGGCGCACCGAGTTAATGGAGACGTCGTTGTCGGCGAACGCCTGGGCCATGGCGGCCAGCGAGCCGGGCGCGTCGGCCACCCGTAGCTGTACCTGATAGCGGGTCAGTGCCTTTTCGGGCCCAAGGATCGGCAGATCGGCATAACTGGACTCGCGGGGCGCCTGCCCGCCGTTGACCCGGTGGGCGGCCGCGGCGACGACGTCGGAGAGCACGGCGGAGGCGGTGGGGGTACCACCGGCGCCCTGCCCGTAGAACATGAGTCTGCCCGCGGACTCAGCCTCCACCAGGACGGCGTTGAAGCCGCCGTGGACGCTGGCAAGCGGGTGGTCGGCGGGGACGAGGGCCGGGTGCACTCGCACGGAGATGCCGTTGGCGTGCTCGTCCTCCCGGCGCTGGGCGATGGCCAGCAGCTTGATCTCGCAGCCGGAGGCGTGGGCTTCACGGATATCGTCGGCGGTGATGGAGCGGATGCCCTCCACCTCGACATCGTCCAGCCCCACCCGCGTGTGGAAGGCCAGTGAGGCGATGATGGCGGCCTTGGCGGCGGCGTCGAGCCCGTCGACGTCGGCGGTGGGGTCGGCTTCGGCGTAGCCGAGCGCCTGGGCGGCGGCGAGCGCTTCGTCGAAGGACAACCCCTTGGTGCTCATCTCATCGAGGATGTAGTTGGTGGTGCCGTTGACGATGCCGAGCACGCTGGTGACGCGGTCCCCGGCCATCGACTCGCGCAGGGCATAGACCACGGGGATGGCGCCGGCCACGGCGGCCTCGTAGTAGAAGTCCGTGTTGGCCGCGGCGGCTGCCGCGTACAGCTCGGGGCCGTGGGCGGCAATGAGCGCCTTATTGCCGGTGATGACGGAGGCGCCCGCACGGAAGGCCGCGAGGATGAGGGTGCGGGCCGGCTCGATGCCGCCGATGAGCTCGATGACGATGTCGTTGGAGGTAGCGACGTCGGTGGCGTCGTCGGTGAGCAGATGCCGCGGGACGGCGGCGTCACGGGGCGCGGAGACGTCGCGCACGGCGATGCCGGTGATCTCCAGGTTGGCGCCCGAGCGGGCCGCGAAGTCGTCGGCCTGCTCCAGCAGGAGACGGACCACCTGGGTGCCGACGGTGCCGGAGCCCAGAACGCCCACGCGCAGTGTGGGGCGGGCGGGGGCCGACGCGCGCGCCGGTGTGCTCTTGGACTGCGCCTGGGTCTGTTGCGCCTGCGGTTCGGCGTCGCGCCCGTCCTGCTGGGCTAGCCGCTGATTCACGGGGACCACCTCGCGAGTGTGTTCGGGCTCGCCACCGTGGGCGAGCGGGGCTCGGCACAGCATAGGCGCACGTCCGCAGTTGACGCTTCTTCCGTCCGCAAACGATCCGGTTGTAAGGTCGTACTCACTAACGTGAGCCGCAGCCGTCTTCACGTCGCCTGCGACCGATACAGTCGCCCCTGCGGGCGCAGGCAGCAACCGAGGCAGCCATGACCCAAACCACCACCCGAACCGCAATCGCCAAGCCTCCGGCACACCCGCCGTCAGCGCTCGGGCTGCGCGAGTTGCTCTCCCCGGTCATCGGATCGATCGCAATGGCGTTCCTGGCCGGCCTCGTCAGCGCCGCCCTGGGTCTGTTGCCGGCCGTCGGCGTGACCGTGCTGGCCGAACGGGCTCTCTCCAGCACGCTCACCCCCAGCGCCGCATGGCCGTGGGTGGCGGGCATTGCCGTCGGCCTGCTCGGCGGGCATCTCATCTATCTGCTCGGCACCGGTTACGCCCATAGGGTGGAGCTGCGTTTCCGCACCCAGTTGCGCAGCCGCATCACCATATTGCTGGCACGCCTGCCCCTGGGTTGGCACACGGAGGAGTCCTCCGGGCGTGTGCGCTCCGCCATCACCGAGGACACCGCCAAGGTGCATTCGCTCATCGCCCATTTCGGTTCGGACCTGGGGCAGGCGATCGGAGTTCCGGCATTCGGCTTGGTGTATCTGCTGACGCGCTCATGGATCTTCACTCTGGTGCTGCTCGGGTGGCTCCTGGTCACTGTTGCGATTGCCGGGGCACTAGCCTCCCGGAACATGAAGCCGCTGACCGAGGAGTTCAGCGAGGCGGAAAAACAGCTGGCCGCGGCATCGGTGGAACTGGCCGACGGCATCACCGCGGTCAAGACCTTCGGTCTGAGTGGGGCGCTGTTCCGCCGTTTTTCCGATGCCATGAACCGCTACACGCACTCCTCCTACACGTGGATGCGCGGCCCCGGCCGCCCCATGGCGGTGCTCAGCGCACTCACGGGTCCGGGGTTCATGCTTCTCATTATCGTCGTCTCCGGCTGGTTCCTGGCCGACCGCGGGATGATCGCACCGGTGGATTTGCTTCCCTTCCTGCTGGTGGGCGTGGGTCTGCCGTCGGGGGTGATGAACCTCGCCTCCATGGGTAACAGCCTCATTGAGGCGCGGGACGCCGCCGCTCGCATCGGGAGGTTGCTCGCTGAACCCCAGCTGCCCGAGCCCGATCATCCGCTGCCGATCGACCGCGACGAACGCGGCGGCGTATCCCTCACCTTCGAGCATGTCTCCTTCCGTTACGACGCGGACGGCCCGCTCGTCCTCGACGACGTCTGTTTGGAGCTGCGTCCCGGGACAGTGACCGCCGTGGTCGGCCCGTCGGGCTCGGGCAAGTCCACCCTGGTGCGGCTGGCCGCCCGCTTCTGGGATGTCACCGACGGGAGCGTGCGCCTGGGCAGCACCGACGTGCGGGATGCCTCCAGTCAGGAACTGCTGTCCCAGTTGGCAATCGTCTTGCAGGAGGGCGGGCTGTTGACCGACACGGCAGCGGAGAACATTCGCCTGGCCCGCCCCGACGCCACCGATGAGGAGGTGCGGGCCGCCGCCGAGTCCGCCCGCATGCATGAACGTGTGATGGCGTTGCCCAACAGCTACGACACCGTACTCGGCTCCGAAGGAGCGCACCTGTCCGGTGGTGAGCGTCAGTGCATCGCCCTGGCACGGGCATTCCTGGCCGACGCGCCGGTCCTCCTCCTTGATGAAGCGACCGCCCAGGCCGACCCGCACTCGGAACGCCAAGTTCAACAGGCGCTGGCCGCACTGGCTCGTGGCCGCACGGTGCTGGTCATCGCCCACCGCCTGGCGACGGTGGTGGATGCCGATTCGATCGTCGTACTGGATGGGGGCCGCGTCGTTCAACAGGGCACGCATCCTGAACTGCTCGCCTCCGACGGGCTGTACCGCGCGCTGTGGGAGGCGCAGCAATGATCACCCGTCTCAACCACTACTTGGGTGGAGGCTCGCATCTGACCGGGCTGCTCATCGCCCATGCCGCCGCCGGGGTTTTGCAAGGCGTCGCCCTGGGGCTGCTCCTTCCCTTCCTGCGCGCATTCTTCTCCGGCGGTCCCGGGGCAGGCCTCTGGCTCGCAGCAATCGCCGTCACCGCCGGCGCCTCCGCGTTTCTCAGTGCCGCCGCCATGGTGCGCTCCTACAAGATCGGCTCCGACGACGTCTCCGGTGGTCTGATCCGCGCCGTCGGGGAGAAGGTGCAGCGCCTGCCGCTCGGCTGGTTCGATGCGACCTCCACCGGGCGGGTGGCCGCTGCCACTTCTACCGACATCCACACCATCTCCCACCTGCCGTCCATCGTGCTGCCGCAGATCGCCTCCGTGACCGGATCGGCGGCGGCGATCGCCGTCATCGCCCTGTGGCAAGAGCCGCGCATGGGCGCAGCCATGATCATCACCCTGCCGCTGTGCGTGTGGGCGCTGCGATGGCTGCGGCGTGCGGTGGTCGCCGAGTATCTGCAAGGCGAGGCTTCCACCCGCCGTCTGGCCGCACGGGTACTGGAGTTCTCCCACCTCCAGCCGATCCTGCGCGCTACCGGCTCCTGCCAGAACGGTTGGGCCCCTTTGGAGCACGACCTGCGCGAGGATGAGGAGACTGCCGGTCGGGCCATGCGCGCCAGCGGGCCGGCCTCCATGAGCTTCCACACCTTCGTGGAGGCCGGGATGGTGCTGGCGATCGGAATTGGAACCATGCTGCTCCTGGGCGGGCGCCTCGACCCAGCGGTGTTCGTGGCGCTCGCACTCATGGCGGTGCGCTTCGCTGATCCAGTGGGCATGCTCGCCTTCTACGTCGCCCCCATTCATGAGGCGAGCGCGGCGCTGGACTCCATCGGCTCGATTCTGGACACACCCACCATGCCCGAGCCGGACGAGGAGCATGCGCAGGCGCCCGCGGCTCCCTTCGATGTCGTATTCGATCATGTCTGCTTCGGCTACGCCCCCGACCAGGAGGTCATCCACGATGTGTCGCTCACGCTGCCGGCGGGGTCGGTGACGGCGCTGGTGGGGCCGTCCGGTTCGGGCAAGTCGACGCTCTCCCGGTTGGCGGCACGTTTCTGGGACGTGGACACTGGGAGCGTGGCTGTGGGCGGCGCCGACGTGCGCCGAACCCGTGTGGAAACCCTGATGGAGCACATATCTCTGGTGTTCCAAGACGTGTACCTGTTCGACACGACGATTGCGGAGAACGTGCGCATCGGCCGTCCCGGAGCGAGCTGGGAGCAGGTCCGCTGGGCAGCCGAGCGGGCGGGATTGACCGAGGTGGTCGATCGTTTGCCTCAGGGATGGGAGACTTGTGTAGGCGAAGGCGGTTCGGCCCTGTCCGGCGGCGAACGCCAGCGGGTTGCGATCGCCCGCGCATTCCTCAAGGACGCGCCGGTTCTGCTGCTCGATGAGGTCACCAGCGCACTCGACGGCGCCAACGAGGCGGCGGTGACTCAGGCCCTGGAGGAACTGAGCGAGGGCCGCACGGTGCTGGTGATCGCCCACCGGCTGAGTACCATCCGCCACGCCGACCGGATCGTCGTCCTCGTCGATGGTGACATCGAAGCCATCGGCACGCATGCGCAGCTGCACGCGGCCGGCGGCACCTATCGGCGCTTCTGGGATGACCAGACGGCGGTGGATCGTTGGCGGCTGGTCGGTGCGGACATCAACGAAGATCGTGCAGCACCCGGCGAGTGAGGACGGCCCATCCGGTCGACGCGGGCAGAACCAGCCCCAGTCCCGAGACGTTGTACAGCGAGGGGGTGATGGCGACCATGAGCAGCAGGCCGACCAGGATGCAGGTCAACAGCGCCCACGCGGCCAGGAAGCCGTCACGACCCGGATGGCCCGCCCTGCGTCCCGACGGGTCGTCATACCGCCCCCACGCCGGGGGCGGGGTCTCCAGGGAAGAGCGGGTTGCGTCCATATCCCGACAGTAAGAACTATCTCACCCGCGCAGTAGGTCCCCGGGATGGAATTGCGCCGTGACGCTCTCCTCCCCAGGTAGTAGGGGTGTTCCCTTAAGGGTCAGCCCCGCCGGAGCTCCCACCCCAGCGCACCGTTGTAGAATATGTAGAACATATGGGATTCTGGACGCATGAACGCCCAGCCCGCCATGGAACGACCGCCCGCCGCAGCCGGGCGGCGCCGCACTCCTTCCGACTACGACGCAAGCACCCGCACCGTAAGCCTGCGTGAGCTCAACCAGCGCTCCGGGCGGATCGTCACCGATGTCGTCTCCTCCGGCCGTCCTGTCACCATCACCGACCGCGGCAGACCGGTTGCACGCCTGGTCCCGATCGAGTCTGACGAGACCCCCTACGAGCGCCTCTTGCGCGAAGGGCTCATCCGAGAAGCCACACACGAACGAACCGGACCTATTCCTCGTTTCACCCTGCCCGAGGGAATGACGCTGCAACAGCTCCTGGACGAGGATCGGGAGGAAGTGCCGTGATGTACATCGACACCTCTGCGATCGGTCTCATTCTTCTGAATCAGGGGGGTGCCGACTCGGCACAGTCCGTTGTGGATACAGCCGCACGCACCGACAAACTCGTGTCCTCGGTGTTGCTCAGGATTGAGACCGCCAGACTCGCTCATCGCGCTCGGATCGACCAAGAGGCGGCAACGCAGGCACTCAGCGATGTGGCCCTTGTCAGCATCAACGACGACGTCATCGAGCGCGCTTGCTCATTCGTGGGCGAGCTCAAGTCGTTAGACGCGATTCACCTGGCCACTGCCGTCATGCTGGATGATCCGCGCGACCCGGTCACGGTCCTCACCCATGACGCGCGTCTGGCCAACGCCGCCCGCGCTCAAGGACTGAATGCGCACGATCCCGCGTTGCCTCCTGCCCAGGCCTGACAGAGTCCTGGGTACCGCCGAGTTACTCCCCCTCGAGGGCGAGCAGGTCGGCGATGGTCTCCGGGCGCAGCAGCCAGCCCTGTGCTCCCTCGTGAACCCAGGCCACGCCGGGGCGGGTGAACAGGTTGTAGTTGCTGGCCATGGACCGTCCGTAGGCGCCGGTGGCGGGGACTGCGAGCACGTCGCCGACGGCCAGGTCAGCGGGCAGGTCGACGTCGCGCACGACGACGTCACCGCTTTCGCAGTGCTTGCCGACCACGCGCGCCCGGGTCAGCCCGGCAGCCGGGTCGGGGCGCCGGTTGGCGAGCAGCGCCGTGTAGGCGGCGTCGTACAGGGCGGGGCGGATGTTGTCGCTCATGCCGCCATCCACGCTCACATACAGGCGGCTGGCGTCCTCCCCCAGCTCGACGCGCTTGAGCCCGGTCACCGTGTACAGGGTGACCATGGCGGGGCCGGCGATGCTGCGTCCGGGCTCAACGGACACGTGCGGGACGGCGTCGCCGAGTTCGCGGCACAGGTCACGGACCGCCTCGGCCAGGGCGCGGGCAACCTGCGCGGGCGAGGGCGCCACCGGGTCGGCGCCGGTGTAGGCGATGCCGTAGCCGCCGCCCAGGTCGACCTCCTCGCACAGCACGCCGGTGGCCTGGGCGATGTCGTGGCGCAGCTTGAGCACGACGCGAACGGCCTCGCGGAAGCCGGCCAGGTCGAAGATCTGGGAGCCGATGTGGGAGTGGAGCCCGTGCAGGGTGAGCTCCGGGGCGGCGACGACGGCGCGGGCGGCGTCCAGCGCGGCGCCGGTGGCCACCAAGATGCCGAATTTTTGGTCTTCGTGGGCGGTGGAGATGTACTCGTGCCCGCCGGCGTGGATGCCGGTGGTCAGGCGCAGCATGACCGAGCCGGTCTCCTCGGGGCCGTAGACGCCGGCGGCGCGCAGCTCACGTACGGCCGCGGCCGCCAGGTCGATCTCCGCAGCGGAGTCGAGCACGAGGTGGCCCACGCGATGGTGGAGGGCGACGCGAATCTCGGCCTCGGTTTTGCCGTTGCCGTGCAGGCCCAGGCGGGTGGCGCGGCTGGTGGCCTCCTCACCGTCGACGGTGCCCAGTGCGGTCATGCCGACGGCCAGCTCCCCGGCCGAGGCGGTGTCGATGCCCAGACCCTCCTCTAAGACGAGGCGGGCCACGCGGGTGGTGAGGAAGGCCTTGCCGGCGTAGTAGGCCTCGCCGCCGTTCATGCCGTAGTCGGGCCAGAATTCCTCGGCCATGGCGGCCGCCCAGGTGGCGGCGCGGCCGCGCAGGTCGGCCTCATCCAGGACGAACACCGGGGTGGGGGCGTCGGCGAGGATCTCGCTCACGGTGCGACCGCCCAGGGTGAGCTGGCCGGTGGCGGTGCGCTGCGCCGTCGTCGGCCACAGATCCGGGCGCACATCGGGCTCGGGCGCAACCAGGGCGCCGAGGGGGGCCTCTCCTGCGGGCACGGCGCTCATCACATGCGCTCCGGAGCGGAGACGCCCAGTAGGCCCAGGCCGTTGGCGATGACCTGGCCGACGGCGTCGTTGACCCACAGGCGAGCGACGTGCCCGGCATCGACCGGGTCGTCCCCGCGTGGGGTGACGCGGGTGGCGCCGTACCAGGTGTGGTAGGCGGCGGCGAGCGACTCCAGGTAGCGGGCCACCCGGTGCTGCTCGCGCAGTGCGGCGGCCTGGGCGACGATGGCCGGGTACTGGGCGAGCACGCCCAGCAGCTGGGAGTCGTGCGGGGTGTTCAGCTGGGCCGGGTCGAAGCCGGCCTCGCGACTCACGCCCCGTTCCATGGCGTTGCGGGCGACGCTGCGGATGCGGGCGTGGGCGTACTGGACGTAGTAGACGGGGTTGTCGTTGGAGGTGGAGGCCAGCAGGTCCAGGTCGATGTCGATCATGGAGTCCATGGAGGAGCGGGCCAGGGCGTAGCGGGCGGCGTCCACGCCGACGGCGTCGACCAGGTCGGCCAGCGAGACCACCGTGCCGGCCCGCTTGGACATGCGCACCGGCTCGCCCTCGCGCACGAGGTTGACGAGCTGGCCGATGATGATCTGCATGTTGACGCCGGGCTCGTCGCCGTAGGCGGCGCACATGGCCATCATGCGGCCGATGTAGCCGTGGTGGTCGGCGCCGAGCAGGTAGATGGCGCAGTCGGCGCCGCGGGCGCGCTTGTCCAGGTAGTAGGCGACATCGGCGGCGAAATAGGCGGGGTCGCCGTCGGACTTAATGAGGACCCGGTCCTTGTCGTCCCCGAAGTCGGTGGTGCGCAGCCAGGTGGCGCCGTCGGCCTCGAAGATGACGCCGCGCTCACGCAGCCGGCCGATGGCGCGGTCCACCGCGCCGGAGGTGTGCAGGGAGTCCTCGTGGAAGAAGACGTCGAAGTCCGTGCGGAAGTCGTGCAGCTCGGCCTTGACGGCGGCGAACATGAGGTCGACGCCGCGGGCACGGAAGACCTCAGCGGCCTCGGCGTCGGGCAGGGTGGCGGGGTCGGGGCGGCCGGCGGCGAGCTCGTCGCGGGTGACCTGTACCGCGATTTCGGGGATGTAGGCGCCGCCGTAGCCGTTTTCCGGGGTCTCCTGTCCGCGGGCGGCGGCCAGGAGGGAGGCGGCGAAGCGGTCGATCTGGGTGCCGTGGTCGTTGAAGTAGTACTCGCGGGTCACCTCGGCGCCGCAGGCGGCCATGATGCGGGCCAGTGAGTCGCCGACGGCTGCCCAGCGGGCGCCGCCCAGGTGGACCGGGCCGGTGGGGTTGGCGGAGACGTACTCGAGGTTGATGTGCTGGCCGGCCAGGGAATCGTTGGTGCCGTAGGCGGTGCCAGCGCTCAGGATGGTGCGGGCCAGCTCGCCGGCGCTGACGGCGTCCAGGCGAATGTTGAGGAAGCCGGGGCCGGCAACCTCGGCGGAGGCGACGCCGTCCAGGGCGCCCACGCGCTCGGCCAGCAGTTCGGCCAGGGCGCGCGGGTTGGTGCCGGCCTTCTTGGCCAGCTGCATGGCGACGTTGGTGGCCCAGTCACCGTGCTCGCGGGAGCGGGGGCGCTCAACCTTGGGCAGCGGCACCTCCTCGGGCGGGAGAGCGAGGCTGCCGTCGGTGGCGGCGGCGAGAAGGACGGTGCGGATCGCTTCGGCGAGCTCTTCTGGGGTCACGCGCGCCAGCGTACCGGAGGTCTCGGGCCCACCCCGCCCCCGTTCCCTGTGGCGACGCCGACGCACGCATAGGCGGACACCATGGAGTAGAATTTCGGGTAACCGAAACTATGTGAGGAGGCCGACCGTGTCCGACCCCGGCAACACGCATGACGCCGTCGAGGCCATCGTGCGCAAGCACACGCCGCGTCCCGCGCCGCAGCGTCACCGTCTGCTGGCGCTGCTCGGCCCGGCTTTCGTGGCCGCAGTCGCCTACGTGGACCCCGGGAACGTGGCCGCGAACATCACCGCCGGCGCGCGCTACGGCTACACGCTCGTCTGGGTGCTCGTGCTGGCCAACACCATGGCGGTGCTCATCCAGTACCAGAGCGCCAAGCTCGGCATTGTCACCGGCCGCTCCCTGCCGCAGCTGCTCGGGGCGCGGCTCGGGCGCGGGGCGCGCCTGGCCTACTG